>JADJGZ010000005.1 GCA_016707785.1 Bacteroidales bacterium
GTATATAACGTTCAGGCATTCTATGAAGCATTTGCCGTGCAAACAGAGGATAAACGTTTCATCCCGGTTGATAAAAGAGCTGATATCTGGTAGTTTTTTGCTTACCATTTTAGAAGAAGCCTTTGCAAATGTGCAGAGGCTTTTCTTTTAATGGATCCTAAAATAAATAAATCAAATAATATAGGTTACCGTGTTAATAATTACATTTAACGATATATCAGAAAGGTTCATCGATTCTCGCTTTAAAGAGTGTGTTAAATTGAGTTATTTTGTATATATTTCATGCTTATTGAGGATAATAATAAACTATCCTGTCGAAATTAAAAAATTAACTTAAAAACATAATTTGTCAATGGATATAGATAAAGCAACTCAGACAATGATTGACAACCTGCACAAGAATACAGGAAAGACACTAGTGCAATGGACTGAAATTGTTAATAATGAAAGCATTACAAAACATGGAGAAATAATTAAGTTTTTAAAAGAGAAATACAATCTGACACATGGTTTTGCCAATCTTATTGCCCACAAATCAAAAGGCACGGATGCTGGTTCTGCTGACAATCAAGAAGACTTGATAATCAAACAATATCAAGGAAAAGAACAATTAAAACCATTTTATGAAAAACTAATGAATGAGATTTCTAAGTTTGGTAATGACATTGAAATTGCACCGAAGAACACCTATGTAAGTTTGAGAAGAAACAAGCAATTTGCAGTCCTAAACCCTGCAACAAAGTCACGCTTTGAAGTTGGTATTAATTTGAAAGGCCAAACTCCAAAAGGGAAATTGGAAGCTGAGAAACCTAATGCCATGTGTTCACATAAAATCAATTTGACAGACCTGGAGGATATTGACCTGGAAGTAATTGCGTGGATAAAATCAGCCTATGAACGTGCCGGATAAAAGTCATCTACTCATCAAACTTTAAATACTTTACCCTGATAATCTTACTCAAAAGTTCTACAATCTAAGGCCTCTTGCCAGGGCAGAAGACAAAAGCCGCTACTGAACTATGAAAAAAAAATACAAAATACTGATTCACATTGTCTACTGGATTTATATTATTAACCAGGGACTTTTCCCTTTTTATATCAATAAACTGGATGCAGCCCTTATGGAAAACTTCCAGTATTTCCAGGATGTTTTCATTAATACATTATTAAATGCCTTTTCCTTTTACAGTATTTACTACAGTTTCCCTTACCTGATCAAACTTAAATTTAAGCCATTGGGAATCCTGGCTGTGATTGTGCTTATTGGTGTTGTACTCTGCATAAGGCTGCCATTGAATTTTGCTTTTTGGAAATTCATTGTCAAACTACCTGAAAAAGAACTTGTTATACAATCAGCCTGGATTTGGAATGAATTCCGGTTAGTCATCATTACTGGAATATATGCCGTACTTATTCGTTTTATGATTGACTGGTTTGATTCTCAGAAGCTTAAAGATGAATTAATTAATCAACGACAAAGTAGTGAACTGGCATTACTACGGTCACAGGTTAATCCACATTTTCTTTTCAACACCCTGAATAACATATACTCTTTGGTTTACAAAAAATCGGAAGAAGCGCCTGCTGCTATTATGAAATTATCAAGAATCATGAGATATATGCTCTATGATTCCAACAGTGACCAGGTGCCGCTGGAGAAAGAGGTTGATTACCTTAAAAGCTTCATAGAATTACAGGAACTCAGGATCAATCAGCCCGATTATGTTGATTTCAGGATAGAGGGTGATATTGAAAACCGCACCATTGCTCCAATGCTACTCATCCCCTTTGTAGAAAATGCATTTAAACACGGTGGGAAAAACCATAGTCCTGGAATTACCATTTTTCTTTCTGCAGGCACCGCTCAGTTTCACTTTGAGGTTACAAATTATAAGAAGAAGAACGCATTAACAAAAGGGGATGAAATTGGTGGAATCGGACTTCAAAATATCATGCGAAGATTAGAACTCTTATATAAAGGCAAACATGAACTGAAGATTGAAGATGGACATGAAATCTTCAGGATTTCACTTGATCTGCATGCTTAAACGAAAATTAAGGCATGACTAAAAATAAGGATTCCATTGAAAAAATATATCAGAATACATACTAACCATCTAACGTCGAAAACATATGAGCACCTTGAAAATCAATTGTATAGCTATCGACGACGAACCACTTGCTCTCGATATAATCAAGGCGTACTGTGCTAAAGTACCCTTTCTGAACCTCCAGCATACATTCAGTAATGCCATCGACACCCTCGAATACCTTAGAAATAATACCATCGATCTGATGTTTCTTGACATTCAGATGGAAGAACTTACAGGTATTCAGCTGCTTAAGTCATTAAATCAGAAACCTTATGTGATCTTCACTACTGCCTACGACAATTTTGCCCTTCAAGGCTTTGACCTGGATGTAGTGGATTACATGCTGAAACCGATCTCTTTCGAGCGATTTTTGAAAGGTGTAAATAAAGTAAGTGAAAGGATGCAAAAAGAAAATTCTGAATCTGTTCAGGAAAAAAACGAAGTTCATATTGCTCCGGAAAATAAAGATAGTTCATACTTCTTTGTGAAAACTGAAACCCGCATTGAGAAAGTAGAAACAGCGGATGTACTTTACGTGGAAGGAATGGGCGATTACTGGCGGATTGTTACCAAAAACAGGCGAATCATGACGCTAATGAATGCAAAGAGAATAGAAGAAATTCTGCATGAACCCAAATTTTGCAGGGTACATAAATCCTATTTTGTGGCCATAGATAAAATCGAATTCGTCGAACGAAAACATATAAAAATCGCTAATGAACATATCCCTATCAGCGATACCTATCAGAAAAACTTCTTCGATCTCATTGAAAAAAGAAAAATGGCTTGACGAATATAGCTAATACCTTTCTCCTCTCCTTCTGACAATTCTTCGCTGACTTTCTCATTCTTAACGGTGAAAAGGCATTTCTAATCCGGTACACAGATACCGGATTTTTTATGGCTATCATAGATTATATTTGATTAAATATCAACATGTTAACTACATTTATATCACATTAATTCTAACTTAATTTTAACCAATAGGAGGAACGCAAAATGAAAAGAATCATATTACTGATCCTCGTCTGTGTAATTACAGCAGGTGTCAATGCCGGTGAAAAGGAGAATCTCAGCTATATCAAAGCAAACGGAAAGGTATATTTCGGATACAAAGTGAGATCAGGACTTTTTAATACCAGTATTCTGAATTCAGAAGGAAAAATAACCAAAGTAAAAAACAAGCATGTTGAAACCCTGGTCACAAAAGGAAAAATGTATGAGTTGCTACCTGTGATCATGCAGGACAAAAAAGTAGAATGTATGGCAATGATGGAATATGTTACAGCAAAAGATGGTCTCAGACTTTTCAAGTACTCCTGTTACCACGAATACTGTGACTTTTCCAGTGGAATCTTCCGGAAAGCACAGCCTGAAACCATCTATTTCGTTTACAAGGATGGGAATTTCCATCTTAGAGTAGATGCAAACAATGCTGCAACTGTATTACCCTTTTTTGGGATAAACGTTATTTCATAATTGATACAGACATAAACACATAATAAGAAAGGAGAAAGCGATGAAAGTGTTGATAATTCTCAGCTTTATAATTTCATCAACGTTATGGGTATCTGCATCCGAAAAGTCCGGTAACAGCTACATCATTGTTGGAAATGAGACTTTTTATTGTGATATGCTTCGGGTTGGTAAAGGAAGTACTAAAGCCTACCTGGGTGGAAAAAGGTTACTCAAAATGCCTACGCAGATGATTGATGCCTACTCGCAAAATGGAGTTGTGTTTGAAAAGATGCCGATTATTTGCAAGAACAATGATACCGCGGGTTGGGCATTCATGCAACTCATTTCTTCAAGAAATGGATATAGTCTCTACAGATACTGCAGCAATTGCATCCACTATGATCCGGCAGAAGGTACTATAAATCCCATTTATCCTGTATACAGGTATTACATCTTCAAGAAAGGGAAATTTGTTTCATTGGTGGATGAAAACAATGCAAAAGAACAGCTTGCAAAATTTGGTGTAAAAATGTTAAAATAAAGAGTGAAGAGAAACTTAATTACGAAAACCGGGGGGAACTCCGGTTTTTTTCATATTCCTGCTAATGGTTTCAGCCGCTGTAAATGCCGTTGAAAATGAGGCCTGAAGATTATATCCCCCTGTGTCCCCATCAATATCCAATACTTCACCTGCAAAAAACAGGTTGGCACAAACTTTCGATTCCATGCTCTGACTGGCTATTTCATCGATGTTCACACCCCCGCTTGTAACCATTGCCATTTTAAATCCTCCAATCCGTTCAATCTCAAATGGATACTCACACAATGCTGAAACAAGTTTGTTCCTTTGCTCCTTTCTCAATTCTGAGAGCTGAGTATCCACATCTATTGATTGATCCAATAAAACTAGCTTAACCAAACTCCTGGGAATATCAAATTGTTTAAGAAATGTTTGTATCAGAGTTTTCCCTGCTGTTTCAGCACTTTTTATAATTGAATCACGCAATACTTGTTCCTGAATATTGATAAGATTGATTTTTAAAACATCATCATTCATCATAAACCTGGAAAAATCAAGTATACCTGGTCCTGTTAATCCCTTATGCGTGAATCCGATATCACCATTTCGTTCCCTGATCTTCTTACCTCCCCTGTAAATGGACACCGGCCGGCTAGAAAGGGAGACTCCTGCCATTTCAGCAAATTTGTAAGACTTTATGATTACCGGTGAAAGAGCAGGCTTAGGGGTGACAATACTATGGCCTAATTTGCGGGCAAAATCATAACCATCACCGGTACATCCGGTTCCCGGGTACGATAAGCCCCCGGTGGAAATGAGCAGATAACGGCATAAATAACTTTGTTGGGCAGTTTCAACTTCAAAGTATTCAGCCTTCTTTCTTATTGCTGTCACAGCTTCATCCAATTGAATAGTAACTTTTCTTTTTCTGCATTCTTTCAAAAGGACTTCCAACACATCTGCTGATCGCTCCGTGGAAGGGAAAACCTTCCCATTTTTATCGGTAATTGTGCTCAAACTGCGGCTCTCAAAGAAATCAATCAGAGAAAGATTGGTAAATGCATACAATGCCTGCCGGAGGAATTTGGAATGATCTCCATAATGTCCAAGAAATTCACTAATATGTCCGGTATGAGTCAGGTTACATCTGCCAGAACCCGCAATCATCAATTTCCTCCCGGGCAATTTTTTCTTCTCAAGGATAAGGACTTTCCCAGTAGTGATATGTGATGCAGCAAACAAACCTGCAGGGCCTGCACCAATTATAATCACATCAAACTCTAACTGGGATTCCGACATTTTGGGAACGAATATTTGCAGCGCTAATTTACATGTTTAGAATGAACCTAATGGTTAGTTTCTGAATGTGAGCCTGAGTTTTAGCTTTTTGATTTTCATAGCCATATTTAAAGTATTTTTGGAGTCTCATAAAAAAGCCCCACTTTGTACAAATCGATACTTTATACCGCTCTTTTTCTTGGCCTGGCAGTCCTCACAGGTAGCTGGGGCTCTTCGGGACACCGGATTATAAGCACGAATGCTTCTCTTTCATTCAATCAGCAAATGCATGAATTCCATGAATGGACTGAGTTTCTTGCCGATCATGCATCTGATGCAGATTGGAGAAAAGATGAAGACCCTGATGAAGCTCCAAAGCATTATATTGATATGGACAGTTATTATTCATTTATTCTTTTGCATCGGATACCACAGACTTTTGATTCAGTAATCTCAATGTATGGGAGTGCGTTTGTGTATGATAATGGAATCCTGCCCTGGGCTACAGAATCAACTTTTAATTCCTTGCAATCCGCATTTGAATCCGGGAATTTTGACCAGGCTAAAATTCTTGCTGCTGATCTTGGCCATTATGTTGGTGATGGACATATGCCTATGCATATTACTAAAAACTACGATGGCCAATATACTGGCAATAATGGAATTCATTCAAGGTATGAATCATCCATGGTAAACGCATTCGATGACCAAATCATTTATTCCGGTGATTCAATCTCGCATATAGAAAACGTAAATGGTTATATATTCAATTATCTATACCATAATTACCAATACATTGATTCTATTCTGCTTGCAGACAATTATGCCAAAGATTTAACCGGCAGTACAAGTTCATCGGCTTATAAAAATGCACTTTGGGATAAAACCGGGAATTTCACCATTCAGCTGATGAAAGAAGCCTCTCATGCACTCACAGAATTGATTTATACTGCATGGGTCAATGCAGGAAGCCCTGCTGTCGGCCCATCTGCTATCAAAGAAAACAATAAAGCTTACCCGGCTTTAATAACATCAGTTACTGAGGATTATTCTTCCAATAATACGGTAATAAGGTATTCTGTATCTAAACCGACTCAACTCAAAATGTCTATCACAGATATTTATGGGAAACCATTATATCAGGTAGATAACACCTTTGCTGTGCCTGGCAATCATGTCATGCATTGGAGTTCCAGGGAAATGTCTTCCGGCGTGTATGTGCTTATACTCCAGACACCTACTTCAAAGGATACAAAGAAATTTGTTTATACCAGGTAACTTAAAAGGTCTCAATTTGAGTTTGTCACTTTGTATCTATTATAAAGGGAGCACTCTTCTTTGAATCCATAATAATCAACTTTGCATTGGGTGAAGTTGAAATTGCTTTTATCATTTCATATTGTAATTGTTTATCACTCAATCCAGTACTTAAGATTTTCTGATAATCGGCAATCCCTTGTGCCTCCACTCTTTTCCTTTCTGCTTCCTGTTTCTCCTTTTGAAGGACAAATGTCATTTTCTGAGCCTCTTGTTCTGCATTGATTTTTGATTCAATTGTAGTTTTTACAGATGCTGGCAATGTTATATTCCTGACCAGTAACTGTTCGAGTACCAATCCTCTTTCTTTAAAATCTTTCTCTATTGAACTGAAAATCTTTGACTGGAATTCATCCCTTTTTGATGAATAGAGGGCAACAGCATCATAATATACCGCATTGTCCCGAATTTTTGTCCGGCAGATCGGACGAACAACCAGGTTTTTGTAATCTGTTCCCAGTTGCTTTAAAATTCTCGGAGCTTCGGTTGGCAGTACTTTAAATAATACGGTAAGATCCAGTACGACTTCAAGTCCATCTGCCGATAAAACCCTGATAGCATCATCACCGGATTTTTCACCTTCATCATGCACACCTGACATGGTATAATTCTGTGTCCGGATATCAAAGGTGACTACTTCCACCAATGGGTTTATTACATTAAGACCACTTTCTAAAATACGGTCATTCACTTTCCCAAATAGTTTCTGTACACCAACCTGTCCGGGTTCAATTTGCTTTACTGAAGCCATGCTCAGTCCAATTAGAATAATTAAGACCCCTCCAATCCGGAAATAGTTACCATACCTTGCCAGTGGCGATTGTGTTCTGGATATTACAACACCGGCAATAATGACCATAAGGCCTAAAACAAGTAAGAACATGGCTTTATTTTTTTAGGTTTAAATAATAGGGTAAATATACTTAAACTCAAAAACAAGATCAAGTGTTGACAAGTTAATATATTGGATTATCTAACATATTTTTGCTAATAATTCAGGCAAGCACAATCAACATTCATTTCCATAATATTTTGTAAGTTTGGACATCAGAAAAGCATCGATTTAATCATTCAAAATCAAGAAAAATCCAATCGAACTAATGAGAACTTTTTTAATCAATTCAATATTTTTTCTTGCTGCAAGTAGTCTTATCGCACAAACAAATCCGACCCCTTATTCATTATCCTCAGGTAATTACCAGTTTAAACAATGGGATTCCCTCGCAGTGACCGGAACCTACCCTGCTAATATGGTATTCCAGTATGTACCATCTAATCGCTTAGGCCCATTCTATAATGATAGTGCCTCCGATTATTCCTGTCCTTATAACATGTCGAAAAGGCCCAGGATTAACGGCTATATGAGCAAAGGGATAGGCATTCTCACAACAAGCTCTTCTCAATACAATGACTGCAACTCCGGTACTGCTGAGAAAAGATTTATGGGTTCAATCCTTCTGGCTTTGAATGCCACAAACAGGGCAAACATCAAGGTTCAGTGGAAGAGTGAAACATTGGTTCCCGGTGATGGCAATGGAACTCCGGCCACTCCCAGGATATGGAACCTGCGTTTGCAATACAGGCTGGGTTCTTCAGGGAATTTCCAGGATGTACCCGGCCCTGTTGAATTTGTAGCAAGCATTAACACCGGTGATTCAGCGATTATTGGACCGGTTACCTTACCTGCCGACTGTAATAATAAACCTTTAGTTCAACTGCGGTGGATTTATTTCGAATCATCAGCCGGTAGTGGAGGAACCCGCCCGCGTCTGCGATTCGATGACCTGACTATCGCAAGTGATGCATGGGTAGGTCTGGAAGAACCTAATGCATTTAAAGCTCAATTGTTTCCGAATCCAACGGATCATTTCTTTTACTTCAGAAGTAATTCTCAGCACTGGGATTATCTAACCGTATCAGATGCCACCGGCAGAAATATGCTTGAATCTGAATTCACCGACGGTCCGATTGATTGCTCCTATCTTCAGAATGGACTCTATTTTATCCGGATATATTCAAGCACATCTCAGCTCCTGGGAACCTATAAATTACTGAAGAATTAATTAGGTTGCCTTAGGTTCTGAGCTTGTTTCATGAACTATTTAATCAGTGTTAAACCCTGGGATACAAGCTGGGGTTCAATAGGAATTTATGGATATTATTCATGGGAATAATACCTAACAGATGGGTACCATTATTTTTTTCGTGCACTCTCAATACAATAAGTCAGGCCTAAAGGCCCTGATTTTGTTAAGTTTCACATCCCCAGCCTAAAGACTGGGGATTCAAGATGAATACTCTAATCAGTTCTTTTTGAGTCATGCAGAATGAGCGGAAAACGAGACTCGAACTCGCGACCCTCAGCTCTAACAACTGAGCTACTTCCCAGACTATTATAAAATAAAAAAGGCAAGGAAAACCTTGCCATGGAGCGGAAAACGAGACTCGAACTCGCGACCCTCAGCTCTACCAACTGAGCTACTTCATGGACCATTATAAAATAAAAAAGGCAAGGAAAACCTTGCCCTGGAGCGGAAAACGAGACTCGAACTCGCGACCCTCAGCTTGCGATCCCGCAGCTGCGGGGCTACCAACTGAGCTACTTCATGGACCATTATAAAATAAAAAAGGCAAGGAAAACCTTGCCATGGAGCGGAAAACGAGACTCGAACTCGCGACCCTCAGCTAGCTCTACCAACTGAGCTACTTCATGGACCATTTTAAAATAAAAAAGGCAAGCAAAACCTTGCCTGGAGCGGAAAACGAGACTGAACCGCGACCCAGCTCTGCCAACTGAGCTACTTCAGGACCATTATAATAAAAAGGCAAGGAAACCCTTGCCTGGAGCGGAAAACGAGACTCGAACTCGCGACCCTCCTCAGCTCTACCAACTGAGCTACTTCATGGACCATTTTAAAATAAAAAAGGCAAGGAAAACCTTGCCATGGAGCGGAAAACGAGACTCGAACTCGCGACCCTCAGCTTGGGAAGCTGATGCTCTACCAACTGAGCTACTTCCGCTTTTATTATTTTTTTTCCCTCAGATTGGGATCCCGCATGTGCGGGGCTACCAACTGAGCTACTTCCGCTTTTATTACGCTGCAAATTTAGGATTTAACTGATTTCATGCAACAAGCAGCATTAAAAATCATGATTCATTTTACCAGAACTGTATAGCCAAATGCAGGCAGATCAAAACAGGGGTTTTTCCCTATCAGTATCTCCAAGTCACCATTAAATATATCCTTATACCGGTCTGAAGATAAATCTTCTGTAACGGTGAACCGGCTTTGATGATGGCTGAGATTCAGCAATACCAGGACAGAATGATTCTTACTCGTACGTTCATAAGCCAGTATGGAGGATGGTTCTGATGTGGATAAAGACTTATATCCAAAATCTTCTCCCGCTGACCATAAGGCTTCATTACTCAATCGAAGAGAGGTGAGCTTATGTATTAAAGGAAACATTTTGTCTTCCCTCCAGTCGATCTGGTCTTTATCAAAAAAAGAAAGCCTCCTGTAGTTGGCGGATTCCTGACCCGAATAAATAAGAGGAATTCCGGGCAGAGTGAAATACAGGATTGTCATAGGTTCCAGGAAATAAGCCAATCGCTCCAATTCAGAACCTTGCCAGGAATTTTCATCATGATTTGTAATAAAACGCATCAAGGAAGCTGTTCCGGGATACCATTGAAGTTGATCTTCAATGGTAGCAGCAAGATCAGTTACAGGAATTTTCTGCTGGGCAACTTCATTCATTGCATGGAAAACTTTCCAATCATAGCTGGAGTGAAAAGCATGGTTTAGCAGGTCATAATGATCTGTTTCAGCCAACATATACAATCCGGGTCGGACAAGTTCCAATTCAGGCCTTGCCTGCTCCCAAAAATCAGTGGGTACCAGGTGAGCCATATCACATCGAAAACCGTCAATGGATGTTTCCCTGAGCCAGAACTTCATACTCTCTATCATTGCCACTCTCATAGCACTATTGGAATAATCCAACCCAATGACATCTGCCCAATCAGGAAATGGTGGATACACCTCTCCCATTTCATTTTTCCTGTAATATTCTGAATGAGGATCTACCCATATATTATCCCATGCAGTGTGATTTGCAACCCAATCAAGGATCACATACATCCCCATATCGTGAATCTCTTTCACCAGTTGCTGAAAATCAGCTAATGTGCCAAAACTGGCATCAATAGCACAATAATCCCTGATTGAATAATAGCTTCCGAGACTACCCTTGCGGTTTTTAATACCAACGGGTTGTAAAGGCATGAACCACAGGATTCCGGCACCTAACTCCTTAAGCCTGGGTAAATGCAGCCTGAATTCCTGAATAGTTCCACCTTCAGTAAACTGCCGAAGGTTAACTTCATAAATAGTCAGATTTTTAGCCCAGGAAGGGAAACTATTCGTCTTTTGTTTAATCATACTCATTATTTATCAATTTAACAATTCATGGAAGTTTAAATGACTGATTATTATTCAATGTAAAGGTTTATCAACAAATCTTACAAATGAAATGCTTCCATTGAATTGTCAAAATCTACATAAAAATGAGCCAGGGGTTTTAAGGATTGAACAACCGTATGTTCTCTTTCCAGCACTTTCATCCGGAATTCATCCATCTCTTCCTTCCTTTCTGCAATTTGCTCCTTCATCGTTTCCTTATAGGTAAGTTCAACAAATACCTTCATATCTGCCTTATCCAGCATAATCGAATACAACCCATTGATAATCAATATATCAATACCCTTAAAATCAGTAATTATTTCATCAACCTGCAAAGTAATAATATCTACACTTGGAATAGAGGATCGCTGATCAGCCCGGAAATCATCAACGTTCTGATTGATCCGTACCCAATCATATTCATCATATCCAATTTTATCGATCCCTTGCTTTTTCCTCCATTCAGTGCGCTCCTCAGGTGGAATGAGATAGTAATCATCCATGTGAAGAATCTTTGCTTTAAGTCCTTCTTTCTTATACAAACGGGCTAGCATCTGGGCTATTTCACATTTGCCTGAAGCAACCTCTCCAGAAATCGTAACTATATATTTAGTCTTTAATTCGGGAGCTATATGATCCAAAATAGCCTTTGCTGCCTCCTCATGCTTTCTGTTAATGTTGACTAAATCGTTGAGCATCCTTGTTTTCTTTTAGTGTATTTATGGGTTAACAATTCCCGAATAATTAATTCTCTGGCTTATCAGGCCAAAAGGAGATACAAAAGTAAATACAAATAGAATTGAAATGAAGATCTCAACAATTCTTAACAGTCATAAACAAATATGGAAATCCATAATAATCGATACTATTCAATTTTTTCAATTTTACCTCTCATGAGGTTAATGGCCTTCTCAAGTTTTTCTTCAGGAGCAATAAAGTTAAAATCGCCCCAGAATAACGCATCATAATTCAAAGGGATATCTGAAAAGATCACTCCTGGATTGATTTGTTCCTGTTTGACAAATCGATGGACATTTACTGTATCTATTTGACAATTAACAACTTCCATAAATGTTGAAAAATGATCAAATTGTAATTTGTTTTTTAATCGGGTCTTAATGCTTAAATCGCACCGGGCATGGTTTAAAAAGTAGTTATTTCCATAGGGTACATAACTTACAGAATAGGATATTTTTTCAAATTTCACTAAAAGTTTCCTGCTCTTTCTTTTAATTAACTCTGATGCGGCCTTGTCAAGGTACCTTGAATCCACTTCGAAATCTGCGCCTAGAATAGCATATGATTTCACATCTACATAGATCATCCCTTTGTAATAAGCAGAGGAATTTAGGTAATCCATAGAAAATTCAATTGCATAGGCATCCTGATGGTTGTAGGAGATCAGATCAGAATAAGAGAATGTATATTGTTCGAAGGTTTCCGGATCCAGGAAGTCGGGCAGGCATTTTACAATATCCAACTGCAAACCGGCCAGTATCCCAGCCTTCAGCTTGAGAGAAATCGTATCCTTCTGATCAGTTTGTGAAAGCTTCCTCGATTTCAAAAGTTTCACCTGGTCAGCAGTCTCATTGAGTTCATAGGAGGATTTAAACACCTTGAATACGGCTTCAGAATATGTGAGCATCTTATCGTTTTTTTGCACACCTTCCCGGTAAAAAGTGGTCAGATAAACGGGCTCACGGTTATTGTTTTCTTTCCTTTTCTCAATAGCCTTCGATAGAATTGTTACCGGATCAATATATCTTATGATCACTTCCTGGATGGAAATTACCCTGCGGTCCAACAAAAATTTTAATCTCTGATCACCGAATAGATCCAGGGGAATTACCTGGTTCAAGAAACCGAGGTGTGAGATAACCAATGAGCCGCCTTCATATTGGGCTGGAACTTTCATTTGGAAAAATCCATCCTGATTGGTAATGGTTCCGATGTTGTGATCTTTAATACCGATTGATGCATATGGAATGGGCTCAAGATTGGATTTATCCCTTACTTCTCCCCTTATTGTTATGAGAGCAACTGAATCGTTCCTGACAGGTGTAACAGGCGATTCCGGATTACTGACAGGAATTACCGCACGATAAATCAGTATATGCTTCCCAACTTCCCTATATGCAACATCCTGTCCTTCAAACAGTCCATCCAAAATTTCTTTAATGGTGTTCTGATTGGCAGCAATTCTGACTTTCCTGCTATTATCAACAATATCACTGCTATAAATAAAAAAACAATCCGCTTTCTCAGATACCTGGGCCAATGCCTGGTACAAAGTGAGATTCTGTCGGGGGATAGAGATCTTCTTTGTCAGAATCACTTCCTGACCTGATACACTACAGGGAATAGCAAGGAGAATCCAGGTTACAAAAAACAAGAACCTGGATAGATGTTTCATAGAAAAAATATAGGTCTTACAATTCAAACATTCTATTTCCTTTCTGAAAACATGATTGATTCACCATTAAGCCGGCTGTCAAGGTTCAGGGAAAGGCAGATGAGTTCTGTCATCATCTCAACAGACTCATGATTGTCAAAGGTAACAGTTAGTCTTTTATTCCCAACATTGGGAGTAGCAGTGACGAGTTTAGCATTGAAATTTCTGTTAAGCACATTAAGGATATTGGTTAAGGACTCATCTTTAAAATGCATCCTTTGTTTGTACCAACCCTGAACTCCCGGAGAAATTGCAGTAGATTTCACTAATTCTGACCCTGAAGTCATAACCTTCTCTCCTGCAATAGCTAATTCTGACTTATCCGGTTGCTTCTTAAGACTCACTTTTACCTTGCCTCTGTCAACCACTACTTCCATCCCGGAACCCGGAGTTGTTTTTACAGTAAATGCTGTACCGATTACTTCAATCATGGATTCCCCTGCATCAATAATAAAAGGTTTATCAGGATCAGCCTGAATATCAAAAAAAGCTTCACCTTCTAGTTTAACCAGTCTGCTTTCATCTGAAAATTCGGCTGGAAACATAAAATTCGAATTCTTTGAAATATAAATTATTGAACCATCCCCTAAAGTCTTAACAAGTGTACTGGACTCGTCTCCTGTCTGCACCTGCTGCATCTCCTCCTTATTTATTTTTACTGAATTCTCCTTCATGAAGTAAATTCCAAGACTGATCAATAACAGCAGTCCGGCAGCCAAACCGACAAAAATCAGCGAATTGCTTCTTCTAAGAACTTTCTTAGTTACCGGAACCATGTTTTCTTCCTGGAATCTTGAATAAACATTTTTCCAGGCTTTATGCGAATCGGGATGCATATGAACTTCACCATGATCCAGGTTCTTCCATGACTTCTCCAGCATTCTGACTAATTTGCTATTGGATTCATCGGCTTCAATATAGCTCTCAAATTCCTGTCTCTCAGGAGATGGCATTTCTCCTCCCAGGTATTTGGCCAGCATTTCAGCGTGTAACGGGTTATTTATGTCAAGTTTCATAGTTTCTAGACCTTAGAAGTAATATTTCGGTATTCCTGCAATGTTTCCCGGAAAAACTGCAAGGCTTTTCCCATATCTGCTTCAACTGTTTTTACAGAAATAGATAGTAAAACAGCTATCTCTCTGTATTTTTTACCTTCGAAGCGGTTCATTTTAAAAATCCTTGAACAACGGTCAGGTAAACGCTCCAATGTAAGATTCACAATTTTATTAAGTTCAATTAACCCGATTTCCTGTAGTTGGCCACCATCCTCCATCTCAGTTTCTGAATTGCGGGCTTGCTCGGCATATTGTTTTCTTACATTCAGGTGTTCAATGTAATGGAGAGAATTCTTCCTGATGGCTTCGTAGAAATATGCATTTATTGACGTTGTCACATGAAGGTTCTGCCTGTTTTTCCAGCATTGATAAAAGAATTCCTGCACAATATCTTCTGCAAGGTCCATATCATTCAGGATCTTAAAAGCATGTAAACATAAAGGTTGATAATATTTATGAAACAGCTTTTCAAATTCCTTGATATCACCTCCTTGAATTCTTTTCTGTATATAAATATCAGTAAGATTCATGGGCAGGACTGCAAGATGAATGTTAACTTTATGTCTTGATTATAACCTGAAGTGCCCGGAAAGATTAATTCCACTAAAACTGACTGTTTTTCAGGTGCTCATTCTGGCCTTCAGTTTAACCGGATGAACCTTACCGGACACTTCAGGCATTTTATTTCTTCATTCCTTTGGTAAACTTCTTGATGGCAGACTGAATCGATTGCTCTGGTTCAATGATATTATAATCTTCCCAGAAATCTACATCAGAAAAGGAAACGATCTTATCAGCGAGAATCATATTGGATTTAAACAAATCCTGGTTTGCAAATCTAGCTATTTTATCTTCTTTCCTGTCAGTGATGGCTACTTCAGAAATAATACTGTAACTATTTTTAAACCATTTCTTCTTCCAGTCGCATTTGAATTTCAGATCAATTCTCACATAGTTGAGGTAATACCGCCCATTCTGTTCCTTATAAGTTACAAGGTAATCAGTGACTGTCGGAACGAAAACCAAACCTGTGGGTTTTTTCTGTACAAACTGCCGGGCGGCTTTATCTTCATCTTCCAGGTCCAGACTGAATTCGGCCATCGTAATTGCTTTGCTATCTTTTTCAATATATAACTTTCCGGAGTACAGCGGCTCAGGTCTGACAACTTCAGGTTTAAAACTGATAACATAATTCAATTTATCATCAATCTTGACAAATGAAGTAATTTCAAATGAATAATTATCCAGGTCATCAAGCGCTATGCTCAGGTGAGTATTTTTTACAATGTCAAGCAATAAGGCAACATTTGGGCCTCCCTGTAATTGAACCATTAAAGTGTCGGCTTTCTTAACATTGCTTCCATTTCTCCCTTTAACAATTTTCACCTGGTCACTTTGCATCCCTAGATACGGAGCCTTATAGATTTCCACCAAAGCCTCACTGATCGACAGATAATCCTTTCTTTGCCGGATGGTTTCCCTGTAAAACCCAGTCATCATATTAGGATTTGAACTATAATTTTCATCTATTTTATTCAGTGCCATCCACACAAGACTTCGGGGATCATCAGGAATCACAGAAATTTCTTTTAATTGAAAGACATGCTGATCCAGGTAAAATACCTTTTCATTCTTGGATTCCGCTATCCTGAAAATCTTATTCATATAACTAAGGTGAGATATCTCAAAAGATACTGCATTCAGCGCATTACTCACCTTGAGAACAAATTCCCCTTCCGAATTGGTAACTGTGCCAATATCAGTCCCGCTAATGGTAACGCTCGCGAAACTAATGGGTTCATTTGTTTTCGAATCCTTAGCCGTACCAGCGATTGAGAAATAGGTATCCTGTTGTGCAAAAAGTAATCCCTGGAAGGAGAATACCATAGCTATCAGGATAAAAATTGACTGAATCATCTGTTTTCTTTTCATGACATGTTTAAATTGGGATGTGAATTTCATTTCTTTCAACTATAAGATACGGCAGAATGAAAATACCCTATGATCCTTAGACAAATTTTTACAAAAATTGATAAAACAGAGATATAAATATAATATTATCAGTTAATTATAGTAAAATAATAAAGCTCAGAAATCTGAAACTACCTAAATACTGTATGAGGACCTTTTTGCAAACTTGCAATCTGAAGAATAAATACAAACATCTGTTATCTCCTATCGTTTCCTGAAAGTATGTACTTTTATTGACACCTAATCCTCCTTACTGTTCGCATGAAACGAAAGCAAGTCAATATACTTTTACGACTAATTGTAATACTTGGAGGTTTGGGGTTTATATTTTGGGCTTTACTCCAGATACCCTCATTATTTAGATTCAATGATTCCACCTACAGACATATCCGGCATAAAACTTTTGGTATTGAGATACCTTCCGGGTACAAGGTTCATGGAATTGACGTTTCACGCCACCAGGGAATTATTGATTGGTCATTAGTGGATTCTATGAAATCGGGAGGCATAGAAATTTCCTTTGCCTTTCTGAAAGCTACTGAAGGAATTACCAGGCAGGATCCGACTTTCAAACGAAACTGGAGAGCGGTTGGTAAGACTAATCTGTTAAGAGGTGCTTATCACTTTTATTATCCATCCAGAGATGCTTCAAAACAAGCCCAGAATTTTATCAAAAATGTGAAACTTAGCAAAGGCGACCTCCCTCCTGTAGTAGATATTGAGCATACAAACAGGAAAAGCAAAAAGCAGATATGTGAAGGACTTACGGTTTTTATTAGTTTACTGGAAGATCATTATAAAGTAAAGCCCATCATCTATACGAATCATTCTTTCTACTCTGATTATTTGCAGGGGGAATTTGATGAATATCCTTTATGGATTTCCTACTACACAGATAAAAAGACTTTCAATTCCGCCTGTAAATACCCCTGGATAATATGGCAACATAGTGAAAGAGGTAAAATTGATGGCATTAATGGAAAAGTGGACTTTAATGTTTTTTCCGGCGATCTTCAGCGTCTCCGCAGATTAACCTTGCAATAATTATCGATCTTCTGCTTACGCTTCCGAATTATAACAATTACAAATACTTAGGGAAGAATTCTTTCTTGCTGCTTTTTTCGAAGGGCTAAAGGCTTCAAAATGAGAATAAAAAAAATGGGATCTTTGCAGATCCCATTCTAAATAATATTTCAAACCAATCACTATCTTGGATTGATGGTGATGTCTTTTACTTCATCAACAGTGATATAACCACCTGTGTTCCCAAAGTTATTCAGGACATAATTGATAACAGCAACAGCTGAATCAAGTGAGGCTACCTGAGGAGGCATCGGTGCAGGATACTTTATGGAACGGTCAGCCACTACTGCAACTGAGCCATTCAGTACCTGGGAAACAGCAAGTTTAGTGTTATTTAGAAGAAAATTGGAGCCTTTAAGCGTTGGGAATACATTGGCAATGCCATTGCCATCTTTCTGATGACAAACTATGCACTTAGCTTCGAAAATGCCTTTTCCTAAAGCCATTTGTTCTGCAGAAGCACCCTGTTCAGGTGTAGCTTCAACCTGGGTAGTGTCGGCTTTCTGGTCAGAAGTGCCACCACCTCCGCAAGAAGATAATACGGATAAACTTAGAATGCCCAAAAAGGCTAAAACAAAAATGTTAAGAGTTTTCATATTTAGTTGGTTTATTTTTGCAAAGGTAAATGTTATACAATAATTGAGGCTTAAAAAAAAGTGGTATTGCTCAGGAAATAAATTTATTTATGACAGCATTTATGTGCTTTTTCAACAACAGGTGTCAATGCTTCCGCCTTCGGGCTTATATAAGGAATTCCTAATGAAAGCCCCCTGAGAATAAAAAGTGTTCCTAACAGGATGACCATATATGGTGTTGCTTTACTGATGACATTACGCACTTTTAAGCTGATGAAATTACCAGCCATGGAAACAGTAAACATAATTGGAATCGTTCCTAACCCAAAAAGTGCCATGAAAAGGATGGCATTAATAATCTCCCCGGTATTAACAGCACCGGCAATTCCCACATAAACCAAGCCGCATGGAAGAATGCCATTGAGTAAACCAATTCCAAACAGTGAAAATGGTGTTCCTGCATGAAAAAGACGGTGGAATCGTGCAAATAACCGATTGGAATACCCTCCAAATAATCGTTCAATGGATAGTTTACTACCAAAAATTAAGGGAACAATTACCATTACAATCATCAGGATTCCTATCACTACTGACGACCATAATTGGAATCCGGCAAGGTGAATACCTTTACCCAGAATACCAAAAATAGCCCCAAGTATCATGTAGGTTAAAATCCTTCCAAGATTATAAATCAATCCACCCGATATTCTTTCAAACCATCCGCCTCTGTTGAGAGGTAATGCCAGGGCAATGGGTCCGCACATCCCTGCACAATGAAAACTACCAACTAATCCAATGAGAAATGCTGTCCAGAGAAACATCTGATTTCAAATTTTGGTTCTTGCTTATCTTTAATTTCAGTTTAACTATTTACGGCTTAATATGAATCACCTCTTCCTGGTAATACTCTTTGGATTGCATGGTCCAGGAAATTTTCACTATATACTTCCCTTTCATCAATTTGTCAATCGGTACTTTCTGAATGAGTGAACTATCCATACTTATGTCTACTTCCAGATCACCTGCATCATCAGATGGCCTGTAAAAGAACAACTTGCCCTTCGCATTTCCTTCAAAGAGCGACTTCGGGAACTTCACAACTGCAACATCTTCAACTGGTTCAACAGTTATCCTCTCAGATAAGGAGTTTGCATTTCCAATCCTGTCAATCTGTTTTTGATATTCCAACCCCTTGGGATAATATTCCTTTTCCACAAGTGCATTGTCTTGCTGAAAGCTTTTATACACAACAAAGACCATGCTTAATACAAAAATGGTAAGAAAGAGAAAAATCCCGTGACCCCAGTTAAACTTCATAGTTTTATGTTTCAGATTTTAGTAATAATCCAGAAAGCAAATTTACTCTTTTCGCTCTCCGGCTTTATCATTTTCATCATCATCGGTATCATCTAATTTATTAGGCCCGACGAAGGTCGATTTCATCTCTTCAATCTCCTGATCGCCACTCATGATTTTGAATTTAAGTTCAGTAGCTGAGGACTTAAGAAGTTCTTTAGAAAGAACAACCAGAAAATTAGCCTCTCCTACTTCTCCTTTTCGCACGATAAGTGAATCACCCATCATCTTTATTTCTCCCTCAGGTTTCTCAAGAACCAGCCGAATAGGCAATTCCTTCCGCGTTTTATTAACTACCTGTACGAGATAAATATTTGAATAATGAGCTGAATCATATTCCTGGTACATAGAGCCCTGAACCCTAAGAATTGTAGTCTCAACATCTGTTCTGATTGTAAACAGATAAGCAATCAGACCAAGAAGACCTACCAGGACCACTGAATAAAACACAACCCTGGCATTAACTTTAAGAGGAGTCCCTTCGGCAATGGTCCTTTCAGATGCATACCTGATTAATCCTTTAGGCCTGCCAATTCTGGTCATCACCGCATCACATGCATCCATACATGCCGTGCAATTGATGCACTCAAGCTGGGAACCGTTGCGGATATCTATACCTGTTGGACACACCAATTCACAACTTCCACATTCAATGCAATCACCTTTAGAAGAGTTCTCCCTTTTTTCAAGTGGATTATGCTTCCCCCTGGGCTCACCTCTTTTATAATCATAACTTACCTGGATCGAATTGCGGTCAAGCAGAACCCCCTGCAGCCTGCCATAGGGACAGACAATGATACATACCTGTTCCCTGAATTTGGCAAACACAAAATAATGCGCTACAGTAAATGCAAATATTGCTACGAATGCAGTAACATTATCCTTGGGACCTTTTTCCAACAAATCCTTTAACTGATCAATCCCGATGATGTAAGCAATGAAAATAAGTATGGTTAGTATGGAGAAGGTAAAAAAGAGCAAGTGTTTCAGGCTTTTCTTCCAGGCTTTATCAAAATTCCAGGATTGAGCATCCAGTTTACGCTGCTGGCTATGATTGCCTTCAATCAAATATTCTATTTGCCTGTAGACAAACTCCATAAAAACTGTTTGAGGACATACCCACCCACAGAATAATCGCCCGTATATCACTGTAAATAGTACGATGAATACTATGAAAGTTATCATAGTCAGCACAAAAAGGTGAAAATCCTGGGGCCAGAATATCACGCCGAACAAAATAAACTTTCGCTCTATGATATTGAACAATAGCATAGGATCGCCCTTGATTTTAATAAATGGGGCGCCAAAAAGAAAAAGCATTAAAAGGTAAGAAAACACTAACCTTTTATTGAAATAGGGGCCTTTAGGACGTTTAGGATAAACCCACACCCTGTTTCCTTGTTCACCAATGGTCGACAGCCGGTCTCTGAAACTGTCAGGTTCTTCTGAATTATTCATTTTTTTGGTACTTAATTAAGAAGGCTAAGGTCTGATTATTTAGCAGATCTTAGCCTTCAATTCACTTCAATAAGAATGTTTCCATGTTAAGCTATACGACTGAAATCCAGTCATATTTTATCAACCAAATTTTTCGTACTTTTTACCTTGTGGTGCTTTTGGATTCGCTGGTTTGGTTCCTTGCAGACTTAACATGTAGCTTAATACCTGTTGAATCTGTTCAGGACTCAATTGATCTTTATATGAGATCATCCCTTTTTCAAGAACGCCAGTGATAACGACTTTGTATAAATCCTGGATGGTAACCTTATTATTGATACTGTCACCATGAATCCAGTACTCATCAGTCATATTTGGTCCTACCAGGCCTTCACCATTCTGTCCGTGGCAAGTTGTGCATATCTTTTTATAGATATCCAAACCGGCACCAAGACTGGTGGCATCAGTGAGTGGCATCATTGTAGCAATATCCACAGTGTTCTTTTTCACTGATTCTTTCATGGTATTGAGCTCATCCATGGCAATTTTATATTCCTGCTTCTGGGAAGGCCACCAACCGGCTACATTGTATCCTAACAGGTATACTGCTGAAAACACAATGGTAATGATGAATAACCATACCCACCATCCGGGGAGTTTATTATCAAGTTCCCTGATGCCATCATATTCATGACCGCCCAGGAAACGATTTTTGGTGAGCTCATCAATTTCCGGCTCGCCATGATTAATATTTTTGTCTTCTATATTACTCATATTCAATGATTTTCTAGTGTTAAGAATGTGATTGACTATCTGGTTCATTGGGGTCCAGTGGCATCCTGCTAAGTTCTTCATCGCGGCCTTTATTCATAGTCAAAGTATAGACCGTCATAAGAATAAAAATCAGGACAAAGAGGAAAAGAGCCACCATTGGGAACCAATAGATACCTTCAATGCTATCGAACAAACTGGTAACAATTCTCATAAATTACAGAGCTTATTGATTAATTGCGGAAGCAGGAGCATCCATGATATCGGTACCAAGACGTTGCAAGTAGGCAATCAAAGCAATGATTTCCTTTTCAGGAGCTACGTCAATACCTGAAGCCTTTAAACCATCAGCTATCGCTTTTGCCTGAACTTTAAGATCGTCATTGGCTTTTTGATCATATCCTTCCGGATAAGGAACGCCAAGGTATTGCATTACCCTGATTTTAGATGGAGTCAAACCGAGATTCAGCTCCTTTTTGGCTAACCATGGGTATTTAGGCATAATACTCTGACTGTTCATTTTCTGAGGATCCAACATATGACTATAATGCCATGAATCAGGTTTATAGAGCTTCCCTGTCTTTACACCTTCCCTTGCTAAATCTGGCCCGGTGCGTTTCGAACCAAACTGGAATGGGTGATCATATACAAATTCCCCTGATTTTGAATACTCACCATAACGCTCTGTTTCTGACCTGAAAGGCCTTATCATCTGGGAATGGCAATTATAGCATCCTTCTTTGATGTAAATATCCCTGCCATGCAATTCGAGAGGGGTATAAGGCTTAACAGTGGCAATTGTCGGAATATTGGATTTGATGAGATAGGTAGGTACGATTTCAACAAGGCCACCAATCAGGATCGCAATAATTGCAAGGATCATAAAACGGATTGGTTTTCTTTCAAGGAACCGGTGAATACTTTCACCTGCAATCCTTGCACCTTCTTTTTGCAATCCGAAAGCTTCGGCAGCCTCTTCCTTTACAAATGAACCACTCTTCACAGTTTTAACGATGTTATAAACCAGGATCAGCATACCCACAAAATAAAGTGTTCCGCCAAATGCTCTCATATAATGCATTGGCATGATCTGAGTTACAATCTCAAGGTAGTTAGGATATACCAGTTCTCCGGCTTCAGTGAATTGTTTCCACATGGAAGCTTCTGTCCAGCCAGCCCAATACATTGGTATTGAATAGAATAAAATCCCAAGCGTTCCTACCCAGAAATGGACATTAGCAAGCTTCACAGAGTGAATTTTGGTATTAAACATCCTTGGAAGCAACCAGTATAACATACCAAATGTCAGGAACCCGTTCCAACCTAAGGCCCCAATGTGCACATGGCCAATAGTCCAGTTAGTATAATGGCTGATTGCATTAATATTTTTCAGAGAAAGCATTGGTCCCTCAAAGGTTGACATACCATAGGCTGTGACTGCTACTACGAAAAATTTGAGTACCGGTTCTTCTCTTACCTTATCCCATACACCTCTTAATGTTAATAACCCATTGATCATACCGCCCCAAGATGGTGCTATGAGCATAATTGAGAATACGGTTCCCAATGCCTGGGCCCAATCGGGTAAAGAAGTATAAAGTAAATGATGTGGGCCGGCCCAGATATACAGGAAAATCAAAGCCCAGAAATGGATGATGGAAAGTTTATAGGAATAAACCGGACGATTAGCTGCCTTCGGGATAAAATAATACATCAGGCCTAAATAAGGTGTTGTCAGGAAGAATGCAACCGCATTATGACCATACCACCATTGCACCAATGCATCCTGAACACCAGCATAAATAGGATAACTTTTAAATAAGCTCCAGGGAATTTCAATGGAATTCACAATGTGCAACACAGCAACTGTTACAAAAGTGGCTATGTAGAACCAGATAGCAACATAAATATGCTTCACACGACGCTTGAGGATAGTCCCCATCATGTTCCATCCAAATACTACCCAAATGGCAGCAATCAGAATATCAATAGGCCATTCAAGTTCTGCATATTCCTTACCTGTTGTAATACCTGCAAGTAACGTAACGGCAGCCAGTACAATGATTAACTGCCATCCCCAGAAATGAATTTTCGATAAAACATCACTGAACATCCTGGCTTTTAACAGACGTTGCAATGAATAATAAACTCCGGTAAAAATACCGTTGCCCACAAATGCGAAAATCACAGCGTTTGTGTGCAAAGGCCTTACACGTCCGAATGTCGTGAACTCAAGGCCGAAATTCAAGGCCGGGAACATGATCTGGAGCGCTGCAAGCAGTCCGACCAGCATCCCTACTACACCCCACAATATGGTGGCATAAGCGAAGAGCCTTACGATCTTGTTGTCGTAGTAGAATTTTTGTAATTCCATAGAATCATTGATTTAATTAGGCTTTGTTTGACTTGTATTATGTTGGATTGAACTATCTTCTTTTTTCTTATCCTCGTATAACATTCTCATTCCAGGTGAAACATCATCATCATACTGCCCACTCCTTACTGCCCATAGAAAAGCTGCAAGGAAACCAATGGCAACCAATAGACTGAAACCGATTAAAACAACGATGACGTGCATTTAAGTATTGAAATACTAATTAAAGCAAAGTTATTGAATGATACTTCTTATGCAAGTATAGGAGATAGTTTATATATAGTCTAAATAGTTATATAATCAACTGATATAATTAAATATACATAAAACTACTTTATCTTTTTTCTAAATAGGATAGCTAAGTAAAATTAAACAATAGTAAAAAGAAAATAGGTACTTGATTAAACATTGTAAAAAAACAGGTAAAGTCAAGCAGCTTTTTAACTTATTTTAAACAGATTCTTGGGGTATTATTTCTCGTTTATCCTACCAAACCATAGTTTCATTTAAAAAAACTCCTGAGAATTAACTTCAGATATAAGAAAAGCACTATATTTGAACCTAGTTATTCAGATTCATTCTTCCTTGCTAAAACACCAGCAAAATAATATATTAACATCATTCTGATGATGATCGTAAGCGGTTCCCGCATTTTCACAGTCACAGGAAAATCTGGGTAAAAACTGTAGCAAAAACAGGTAGTTCTATGGATTCTATTTTTCAAAACTTATTATTACCTGCGATAACAATAGCAATCATGGACACTCTGATGTTAATCTTTGGCTTACGTTCAGTTTTTTCAAAGAAAACATTCAGTTATGGTAAGTGTTAAGTTAGAAAAGAACAATGCATCATTTGGGACATTTACTATAGCTTTTGTTTTTCAAACTGCTACAAATAATTGTGACTCATTCAATTTCCTGTTGGCATAAATTTCCTGCAAGAGCAATAGAACCCTACAAAATATAAAAGGCTGCATTCAAATTAAAAACCACTATAACTTCAACCAGTTAAATTATTGTAAACCTAAATCAGACCAAACCTAATTAATCAGTCATGAAACAAGCGCTACAACTTAACAAAAAGCTGTTTCTGATGCTGACGCTCATTTTCTTTTATGCGTTTGCTCAGGCACAGGTCCGGACGATTTCGGGAACCGTTACCGATAGTCAGACCAATGAATCCCTTCCAGGAGCCTCTGTTCTTGTGAAAGGAACGAATCAGGGAATTTCAACGGACATTAACGGAAAGTTTAGCCTAACTGTAAATAGTAACACAGATATACTTGTTGTGTCTTTCATTGGATATGAGAGTACAGAAATAACAGTTGGCAGTCAAAGTGTCTTAAGCATCATGCTTTCACCAAGCAAAACCAATCTCGAAGAAGTGGTGGTAGTGGGATATGGTACCAGCAAAGTGAAGGATTTAACCTCATCGATTACTACAGTTAAATCAGATGACCTGATGAAAACTCCTGCTGCTCAGCCAATGCAGGCCTTACAAGGCAAAGTTGCCGGTTTACAAGTCATTGCAAATGGTGAACCTGGATCTGCATCAACCATCAGGATCAGGGGGATTGGCTCTTTCCCCGGACGTGATAACGAAGCACCTTTGTTTGTAGTCGACGGTATGTTTTTCGACAACATCGACTTTCTGAACACCGCTGATATTGCATCCATTTCAGTTCTTAAAGATGCTTCAGCCGCTGCTATATATGGTGTTCGCGCAGCCAATGGTGTTGTACTCATTGAAACCAAATCCGGAACATATAATCAGAAATCAGAGATTACCTATGATGGTTATGAAGGTTACCAGGTAGCTCAGAATATTGTGAAGATGGCTAATGCTGAACAGTTTACAACCATGGCCATTGAATCCGGTTCAGAAGCAGATGCTACTTTCATCCTGAATGCAATGCAGCGTTATGGAAGAAGCCGCATTAATCCGAATGTCCCTGATGTAAATACCGATTGGTACAGCCAGGTTCTCCGACCTGCACGCATCACAAACCACAGTCTCGGTTTTAATGGAGGCAATGATAAAGCCAAATATTCTTTAGGTGCTAACTACTTCTATCAGGATGGCATACTTAAAATGAAAAACTCCTTTGAGCGTTTAAACCTGCGTAGTAAAATAGACTTTAAAGTTAATGACTGGATTACGATTGGTGGCAATTTTATTTATAGCACTGCTTTAAAATATAATGACCAATCCGATGCATGGAACCAGGCATATTTTGCTGTTCCTATCCTTCCTGTTTATGATGAACTTCTCACAGAAGCTTTCCCTACTAACTATGCCAACGCACAGGACCTGGGATACAGAAGTGGACAGAACCCCTTCCCTACCCTCAACTACAATGACGATAGGATGAAGATTAAAAAACTACTTTCAAATATGTATCTTGAATTAAACCTGATTCCGCAGGTACTTACCTTCAGGACAACCTATAATAATAACCTGTCCCTTGTTGACCAAAGAGTTGTCAATCTGCCGTATTTTATTGGCAATAGCTTCCAGAATCCGGATGCCACTCTCACCAAGACAAATACAATTTACACTAACCAGATATGGGACAATATCCTCACTTTTACAAAAAGTGTAAGTGACCACAACTTTACACTCATGGCAGGTACTTCCTATAAGGATGAAGGATTTCAACTCTTAACTGCACAGGGCAAAAACTTCGATACCGATATTGAACAGTCCTGGTACCTCGCACAGTCAGGATCAATTGTTACTACAGCAGTCAGAGATGATGGCGGTCGCCAGTATGGCATGTCCTATTTCAGCAGGTTGGCTTACAACTTTAAGAACAAATATTTGTTATATGGTACAATCCGTGCCGACGGCAGTAATAAATACCAGCAAAAGTGGGGATATTTCCCGACAGTTGGTGCAGGATGGGTTGTAACTGAAGAGAAGTTCCTTAAAGGCACAAATGCTATCAATTTCCTTAAACTAAGAGGCAGCTGGGGCCAGTTAGGAAACGACCATATCCAGGCTAGTGATGGACAAAGAACAACCAATTTCCCAAAAACTACCCTTGGAGGAGTTGTTTATACAGGAAGTGTTGCTGCAAATTACTACTCCGAGTTAAAATGGGAAATTACTGAAGAGACCAATCTCGGTTTTACTGCCAGGTTCCTGAAAGAAAGGCTCTCCGTCGATTTTGATTATTATATCCGCGACACAAAAAATGCAGCTATTCCTGTTACTGTGCCAATGGTAGGTGTAAGTATTATGAAACCAGTTGGAGTGATCCGTAATTCAGGGATAGAAATGGCCCTTAATTGGTCAGACGATATCAACAACAAACTTAAATACAGCATAGGTGCCAATATTTCAACCCTGAAGAATGAAGTAATCGATCTTTATGGTCAGCAATATATTGATGGTGGAACAGCAGAGTTCAGACAACGTACTTATGTTGGCGAACCAGTCATGGCATTTTATGGACGTGAGATTGTTGGAGTTTATCAAACACAGGATGAAGTCGACCACGACCTGATTGCCATTGAAAATGGATTGGTACCAGGTGACTTCAAATATAAAGACCAGAATAATGATAATAAGATCAATGATGATGATCGCGTCCTGCTAGGTTCTTATTTCCCAAGTTTAATGTATGGGGTTAACCTTTCTGTAACCTATATGAACTTTGACCTAACAGCCAACTTGTTTGGTCAGTCAGGAAATAAGATCTTGAACCGTAAAAGGGGTGAACTTATCTGGACAGCAGATGGAAATCTTGATGCTGACCTGGCTATCAATCGCTGGCATGGTGAAGGCACTTCCAATGAATATCCTTCTTCCGCTGGTTTAAGAAAAGGTTGGAACCAAAAAATGAGTGACTATTTCGTTGAAGATGGCTCATTCTTCCGTATTCAAAATGTACAGATTGGTTATACCATCAAGAATAAGAAATGGTTCGGGGGCAATTTCCCTGTGACCAGGATTAATTTTACTGCTGACCGCCCTCTTACAGTATTCAGTTACAATGGATTCACCCCGGAAGTAGCGAATGGTTGGGATACACAAACCTACCCGGTTCCAGCTGTTTATACTGTTGGCCTAAATGTAAAATTCTAACCACTTAAAACACTGAATAATATGAAACCAACTAAATATATAATTCATATGGCAGCTTTGATTGCTGCGATATTCATCACTTCAGCATGTAACAAGGTGGTAGATGAACCTGCTGAAAACAGGACATTTACTTCTGAAACTGATTATAGCATCACAAGTAATATGATCCTTCCACTTATTGGAACTTATACTGAGTTCAACAATACTGAATGGGAAGACTTCCCATTGCTGGCAGTAAGGGGTGATGATGTAAATGCCGGTGGCCTTGGTGACCAGCAGGATTTTTCTGAAACCGATAAGTATAACTACAACAAGGACTATTGGATGTATAATTCACTTTGGCAGAATTATCATGGAAATATCTTCTCTGCCAATTCTGCAATGGAACAAATTGCACTTTATCGTGAACAAACTTCCAACACAGCATTAGCTGACCAGTATACTGCTGAAGTGAAGGTCTTACGCACCTGGTGGCTATTCAACCTGAGCAGGTTATGGGGTTCATTATTTATTCCGGTCAGTTCTGATCCTTCTGCGCTTTTCGTTTTGGAACTTTCAACTAAGGACCAGGTGATGCAACACATTTCTGACCAGATGGACGAAGCAATTCCGTTCTTACCTGCTGTTAGGCCAAATGAACGTACTGATATCCCCGGAGGTGTTACCAAATATACAGCCCTGGCTATGAAAGCACTTGCCAACCTGGAACTCAAAAACTACCAGAAGGTTGCAGATGCTACCGGCGAAATCATCAAATCCGGTAAATTTACACTGGAAGCTGATTTTTATGAACTTTTCAAAATAAACGGCAAACTCAATAACGAGAATATCCTTGAAATGCAGTATTCTGACCTGGGACAGGGTACAGGAGATAATTATTCCTATCTGTATGCTTTCTTCGGACCTCAGGGTTGGACTCCTAAAGTATCAGGATCCGGTGATGGCTGGGGATTCTGGGAACCAAGTATGAAGTATATCAAATTCATGCTCGACAGGAATGAAACTACCAGGCTGGAAACCAGTGTTCTATTTACTGATCGCGGTATTGCTGAAATCAAGAATGACCCGAACTACAGCACACTGCCTTCCTGGATATCCAATACCACCCGCTCAGGTGATAAAATCAATGATTATGCCCGCGCTTTGTTCACAAGTGGCAAACATTACCTGCCTTCGGATCAATTAACGCCCGGACGTACTGAATATGGCACTAATAAGAATTTCACCTGTATCCGATATGCAGAGATCTTATTGATGTATGCTGAAGCCCTTACCCAGGGTGCCAGTGGTACTGCAGGTTCAGCTGATGATGCTGTAAATACTGTAAGATCAAGAGCCAGTTTGAGTAACATTTCAGGTGTAACAAATGACCCAGGTTATGGATGAGAAATATGCAGAACTGGCCATGGAATGGGGAACCCGTTTCTACGATATGGTAAGACTTGGAAACAATGAAGCACTTAGCTATGATGGAAGATCATTCACTCCGGATAAAACTTTCCTCCCCTATCCCCAGGCCCAGATCGACTTGTTACCTAAATTGAAACAATAATCCTTAGTCATTGATAATCAAATAGAAAATACTATGAAAATCCTTAAATATTTTGGAATTCCTTTGCTTCTGATGGTCATGATGGCTGCATGCGAAAAAGGAATTGACCCGATCAATGCTGTTGCCCCGGGAACTGATGAAACCGCTCCCACACTCAATATCACCTTCCCTGTGCAAGGAAAACCAGTAACTTCTATGGATGAAGTAGCTACAGTTTATTTTAAAATGCTTGCCGTAGATGATATCGAGATCGGATCAGTGAAAATTGAACTCGATGGAACCACAATAGGCAACCTTACTTCCTTCAAAGATTACAGGAGAGCAGATATCTCATTCAAATATGAGACCCTGGTTGATGGTGATCATGTCCTTATTGTTACAGTTACCGACCTGACAGGTAAGACCATTTCAAAGACCATGAATTTCAAAAAGATCACGGTTCCTCCATACACTCCTATGGCTGGTGAAGTATTTTACATGCCTTTCGACGACAATTTCCTGAATATTATTTCAGGTTCTGAAGTTCCGGTAACAGGTGCCCCGGGTTTTGCAGAAGGCAAGAAGGGCAGTGCCTATGCAGGAGCAACCGACTCCTATATTACCTACCCTACAAGCGGAATTGTAGGTTCTACATTCAGCCTTGCCTTCTGGTATAAAATCAATGCAACACCTCTTCGGGCAGGTATGATTTCCATTAGCCCAATAGGTGATAGCCGCAATACAGGCTTGAGATTATTCCGTGAAAACAATGGTGACAATCAAAATATTGGACTCAACATTGGCATAGGTACCACTGAAGTCTGGATGAATCCAATTACAACGGTTCCGGCTAACCAGGACTGGATGCACATCGCTATTTCAATTTCAGAAGCGAATGCATCCATCTATGTGAACGGTTCTGTTGTTTTGGAACAGGCACTTGATGCACCAATCGACTGGACAGGTTGTTCGTCAATCACAATTGGTTCTGGAATGCCCAACTTCGTTTACTGGGAACATTTCTCTGATCTCAGCCTGTATGATGAGCTCAAATTCTTCACCAAAGCTATCTCAGCAGAAGAAGTTACTACTATCTATACTATGAAATAAAGAAGAAGTATTTTCATGCTTATTTTTTTTCAAAAAAGGGACAGAGTTCAGCTCTTCCCTTTTTTGTTTGTCACGGGAATTCATCGTTTCGAGTAAACAAATGATGAATCCTTGATTTACATTTATTACCTTTAACTCAAAATTTATCAAACCTGTTAATTAATGCCCGGAAATAAAGATTCCTATATGAACCGACTCTTTTTTATCTGCTTATTCCTGCCAATACTCTTTGTTTCCTGCAAAAAGGAAGAAAACAACGGAAATGACAAACTTGAATTATTATCCTGCTTTGTAGGTCCTACGCAATTGGTACCCGCAGCAGAAACACCCGGTATTCCACTCAACCAGGATATTCTACTCAACTTCTCTTCTGCTGTGGATACTTCGAGAGCGGTAAGATTTATCATTCTCAAAGATCAAACCGGCTCTGCATTTCCAGGAATCAAGTATATCTTCTCCAATGAGGGAAAAACAGTGATTCTAAGACATAATCAGCTATTGGCTAAATCAACGCATTATATTGTTTCAGTTTCATCCTCATTAAAAGGTGAAAACGGGGAATCCTTCACTGGTGCGGAGTTTACATTCGCCACAGCGTCAGGAGTTTTTACACTTAATAAAATTCTGCTTAACCAAAAGAATTTCATGCCCCCGGCAAAGTTCTATGAGATTCCACGACAGGGAGTTACCATTGAAATGGATTTTTCTGATGCACTTGACACCACACAAATCAAGAATAAATTCTCCCTCGCAGGATCAAACCTATTCGATGTCACGCTTTCCAACGACAATAAAACTGTTCACTTAATTTGTCCTACAGAATTATTGGGATATAAAAAATATGATTTCTCAGTTTCCAGCAATTTAAAATCTGTTTCAGGATATTCCTTTGGCGGATTTAACAATTGGTTCATGACAACGCTGGATTCCAGTTTAAAGTTTCCCTTGATTTCTGATGACGAATTGTTAACATTGGTACAGAAACAGTCGTTTAAGTTCTTTTATAATTATGCTCACCCTGTTAGCGGAATGTCGCGCGAACGACTTGGATCAGGCGACATTGTAACTTCCGGAGGTTCTGGATTCGGCGTTATGGCATTGATTGTTGGAATAGAACGAGGCTTTATTACCCGAACTGACGGGATGGCCCAATTATCAAAAATGATCAATTTCCTGGAAACCTGCGACCGGTTTCATGGTGCCTGGTCACACTGGATCAATGGCAGTAACGGGAACGTTGTCCCTTTTGGTCAGAAAGATAATGGGGGCGATCTTGTAGAAACAGCTTACATGGCCCAGGGATTGCTAACTATGAGGCAATACCTGAATCCTTCTGATCCGTTCGAAAACGATATGATTTTCAGAATCAATCAGCTTTACAATGGCATTGAATGGGATTGGTATACCAGGGGAGGCCAGAATGTGCTTTACTGGCATTGGTCCCCAAATTATGGATGGGACATGAATTTCAGGATCCAGGGATATAATGAAACACTCATCACCTATGTGATGGCTGCTGCTTCTACCACACATACCATTCCTGCATCTGCCTATCACTCTGGATATGCGCGTAACGGAGCCATACGCAACGGAAAAACATTTTATAATTATGTGCTTCCTGTAGGGTATGATTACGGAGGACCACTTTTCTTTGCCCACTATTCATTCCTGGGCCTGGATCCAAGGAATCTTTCCGATTCCTATGCCAATTACTGGACACAGAATGTGAACCATTCCCTTATCAACTGGGCATATTGTGCCGATAATCCAAATAATTACCCTGGATATAGCGACCATAGCTGGGGTCTAACAGCCAGTGATATTCCCGGAGGCTATGCCGCCAATGAACCCACCAATGACCGGGGTGTGATCTCCCCTACTGCAGCAGTTTCTTCATTGCCATACAGCCCTGAACAATCAATGGATGCCATCAGGCATTTTTATTTTATTTTGGGCGATAAATTGTGGGGAGAATATGGATTTTATGATGCATTTGATGTCCATCAAGGCTGGTGGGCCAGTTCTTATATCGCAATCGACCAGGGCCCTCAGGTTTGTATGATCGAGAATTATCGTACCGGACTTTTATGGGACTTATTCATGTCATGCCCCGAAGTTCAAACAGGCTTAACCAAATTAGGATTTAATTACTAAGCGCATGAAAACATTAACTCTTTCTTTGCTATTACTTGCCATTATAAGCTTAAAGGTTGGCATTCATACTACAAATGCACAAGTGCAAGCCTCCGCTTCCAGTCAATTCATGTCTGACGACTCTTTGTTGACTCTTGTTCAGTATCAGACCTTTAAGTATTTCTGGGATGGTGCAGAACCTGTTTCAGGATTGGCCAGGGAACGAATCAATGTAAATGATATTTATCCCGAAAACGATAAAAACATTATAACCACCGGAGGTTCCGGCTTTGGCATTATGGCAGTCATCATTGGTATTGAAAGAGGTTTTATCACCCGGGAACAAGGATTAGAAAGGCTGGAAAAGAATATTGAATTCCTGAAAAAAGCAGATCGTTATCATGGGGTTTGGCCTCATTGGCTGAACGGTGAAACCGCTAAAGTAAGACCTTTCAGTCCGAAAGATGATGGTGCCGACCTTGTTGAAACATCTTACCTAATGCAAGGTTTACTGGCTGCCAGGCAGTATTTCAATAAGGATACGCCTAAGGAACAAATGCTGGTTGAAGAGATTAATAAGCTGTGGAATGACATTGATTTTCAATGGTTTACCCATGGTAAGGATGTACTTTACTGGCACTGGTCACCTAACTTTGGCTGGGAAATGAATTTTCCAGTGGAAGGCTATAATGAATGCCTCATCATGTATATTCTTGCAGCATCATCACCAAACCATAAGGCAGATGCAGCAGTTTATCATAAAGGCTGGGCCCGCTCAGGTGGTATCAAAGGAAATTCAGCTCCATATGGATATCCTCTCAGCCTCAAACATAATGGGGCCATCGAATATGGGGGTCCATTGTTCTGGGCACATTATTCATACCTCGGCCTCGACCCACGTGAACTTGTTGACACATATGCCAACTATTGGGAACATAATACAAACCAAACCTTGATCAACAGGCAATGGTGCATTGAAAATCCAAAAAAATTCAAAGGATATAGTGAAGACTGCTGGGGACTCACTGCCAGCTATTCAGTGAAGTTTTATGCAGGCCATGCACCAGGTAAAGAAAATGATCTGGGTGTAATTTCACCAACTGCCGCTATATCATCTATTCCCTACACTCCTGAATACTCACTGCAGGCAATGCGCCACTTTTATTTTCAACTTGGTGATCAAATCTGGGGCGAATATGGATTCTATGACGCATTTAGTATTCACGACAACTGGTATCCCAAACAATACCTGGCCATTGACCAGGGACCTGAAATCGTAATGATCGAAAACTATAGAACCGGCCTGATCTGGAAGCTGTTCATGAGCTGCCCTGAAATATCGAACGGACTGAAAACACTTGGTTTCAGTTCTCCTTACCTTCAAAAATAGTCCCATCTTATGAGAAAATTACTGCCTGCAATTTATCTTTTCTTATCCCTGATAGTCGGACAAACACTACAAGCCCAGAAGAGTAGCAGCATTCCGGTTGCCGGACTTGAAAAAAATCTGTCAGATGCTGACCTGATGGAAATGGTTCAGAGGCAAACATTCAGGTTCTTCTGGCATTATGCCCATCCTGTAAGTGGACTTGCCAGGGAAAGAAGTAATACTGTCCTGGCAGAACATTACTGGGACTATATCAATGAAGCCTGGGATGAACCCAACTTCAGCAAAACACCCTTTGGGGAAGATGCCTGCGCTATCGGAGGCACAGGATTTGGCATTATGAGTACCATTGTTGCTGTGGAAAGAGGTTGGATAGACAGGGATACTGCTGTAAAAAGGCTCATTCAGATCGCTGATTTCCTGATCAATGCCGATTGCTATCATGGCATTTATCCGCATTTCATGAATGGACAGACAGGGAAAACCATCAAATTTGACAGGCTGGATGATGGAGCCGATCTTGTGGAGACATCCTATTTACTGATGGGTTTTCTATGTGCCAGGGAATATTTCAATAAGGATATTCCAATTGAGACTTACCTCCGAAAGCGAATCACACAAATGTGGAATACGGCAAACTGGAACTGGCATACCAACAACGAAAAAAAACTTTACTGGCACTGGAGTCCCAATAACGGCTTTGATATGAATTTCCCCGTCTGGGGATGGAATGAATGCCTCATTACTTATATCATGGCTGCATCTTCACCCTATCATTCCATTAGCAAAGCCGTTTATGACGGTAGCTGGGCCGGCAGTTCAGGATTCAGGAACGGTAAAAGCTACTATGGATATACTTTGCCATTGGGAAATTACGATATGGGCGGGCCTCTCTTCTTCGAACAATATACTTTCCTGGGGATCGACCCAAATGGACTGATTGACAGCATCGGTATCGACTACCTCGAACAGGTAAAGAACCACACACTTATCAACAGAGCTTACTGCATTGATAATCCTAAGAAATATAAAGGGTATGGTAAAGACTGCTGGGGATTGACTGCCGGAGATAGTTACAAAGGCTATGTAGCTCATTGCCCTGAAGTTGACCTGGGTGTAATTCAACCTACCGCCGCAATTTCATCGATCCCTTTTACCCCGGAATACTCCCTTGAAGCTATGCGCCATTTTTATGAGGATCTGGGCTCTAAAATCTGGAGTGAATACGGATTTACAGATGGATTCAGCGAAACCCATGACTGGTATGCCAAAAGCCACCTCGCTATCGACCAGGGGCCGATTGTTGTGATGATTGAAAACTACCGCACAGGCTTACTATGGAACTTATTCATGCAAATACCGGATATTCAGAATGGCCTGAAAAAGCTTGGTTTCCAAAGTAAATGGATTAAAAAGTAACTGGTAGATTGTATGTCATTTTACCAATTCATCAGATTCTGAATCCTGCCTTGAAGCACCCTGGTGGCAAATAAGCTAATATCGGATTGGCCTTTATTATTGACTTTCAAGCTGATAACCTATGAGAAATCTGGTCTTATTACTCACTTTATTTGCTTGCATCAGATCTACCGCCCAGGAATATGAACATCCTTATTCCTTCTTCACTAACAGTGCTATGAGTGGAGATTTTTTCTACAGCAGCACACTTCATAGCAGTGGCTCTCTAATCTATTCCATTAAAGGGAAAATTCCGGTGAGTTCCTCACAGTTTCACAGCCCGGGAAACGCGCTTGAACTTACTTATATGAATACAGTTTCAGGAAACTGGCAGGCCGCAATATATTATCATGAAATACGAGGCATGGATCATTTCAGGAAATCCAATTACCTGTCTTTCTGGATACTGAACGATGACAAAAACACTTCACTTCCTTTGGTTGCCATGATGAAAAAAGACAGCAGCCTGACTAAAAAGGTACCTTTTCAACTTCAGCAACATACAGGCTGGGAACAAATACTCATTCCCCTGGATGATTTTACAGGTAATTCCCAACCAAAAGCCGAGAATTTTATGGCTGTAGTCTTTTGCCAGGAACCTGGAACCGTAAACCCCAGGCAAACCTGCTTTATCGACGATATTGAATTTGTCACCTCAACTGAATACCCTAAGCTTTCCTCTGTTCCTGAATTGGTCTCGGCAACCGGATATGCCCGGCATGTGGATATCTCATGGAAGCAAAATATGGATCCATCGGTAAGACTGGTAAAAATCTATCGCTCAGAAAATGGGAATCCTTACAATCAGGTTGGGGTTCAGCTTCCGCAATATAATAGGTACAGCGACTTCACAGGAAACAGTGGTAAACAATACTCCTATAAACTCACATTTCTGGACAGGAATTACCGGGAATCGGATTTTTCCAAGGTAATGCAGGCAGAAACCAGGGAGATGTCAGACGAAGAATTACTGACTATGGTTCAGGAAGCCTCCTGGAGGTATTATACTGAGGGTGCTGAAGTGAATTCCGGAATGGCGCTTGAAAACATCCCTGGCAGACAACAAATGATCGCAACTGGTGCTTCCGGCTTTGGCTTAATGGCTATCATAACGGGAGCTGAACGACAGTTTACAGGCAGGGAAAATGCAGCAAATCAGGTGCTTAAAATAGTAGAATTTCTCGAAAAAGCAGATGCATTTCACGGTGTATTTCCACACTTTATGGATGGTAAGACCGGTCTCACAGAACCATTTTTTGGAAACCGCGACAATGGTGCCGACCTGGTGGAAACCGCTTTTCTCTTCCAGGGATTACTGGCTGCCAGGCAGTATTTTTCTCTTAACAACACTGTTGAAAAATCAATCCGGACAAAAATTACCAGTCTTTGGGAACGGGCTGAATGGGACTGGTTCACGAAAACGCCTGATAGCAAATTCCTTTACTGGCACTGGTCACCTGATCAGGCATGGGTTATCAACCACCCCCTGATTGGCTGGAATGAAACCATGGTCACCTATCTTCTGGCAATCGCATCACCTAAGTATTCCATTCCTGCTGAGATGTATTACACCGGATGGGCAAACCAGGATAGCACCGGCTGGAAATACCGTTCAGCCTGGGGAAGGACTATTGATGGAGCAGGATATACCAATGGTAATACCTATTATGGGATTAAACTCGATGTGGGGGTATCCAATGGAGGCCCTCTCTTTTTCACACATTATTCCTTCATGGGTTACGACCCACATGGTATTACCGATAAATACACCAACTACTTTATTAATAATCAGAACATTGCAAAAATCAACTATAATTATTGTGTTGAAAACCCAAAACACTTCAAAGGATATGGCTCCGAAGCCTGGGGACTGACCGCCAGTGACGGACCTTATGATTACTCCGCTAATGAACCTGTACTTTGGCAGGATATTGGCAAAATAACACCTACCGGGGCTTTGTCTTCCTTTCCCTATACCCCGGAAGAGTCAATGAAAGCCCTGAAACACTATTATTATGATTGTGGACATTTCCTTTGGGGGCCATATGGCTTCCGGGATTCATTTTTGCCTCAGGAAAACTGGTGCTCCGAAATCTATATGGGACTCAACCAGGCACCGATTGTGGTGATGATTGAAAACTACAGAACTGGCCTGATCTGGAATCTATTCATGAAAGATCCCGATGTAATTAGAGGTCTAGAAAAACTAAAGCAATGTTCTGACAAGTAAGCTCCTGCACATATTAACAGAAAATCGTCAATGATTGAATTTATGTACCTATATTTGTACAGGTTTCAGAACTGCCTGATAATTAATCGTGGAAAGACAGAGGGGCCGCTTCCTAGCCTGTGCAAGAAAAAAAAAAACCGGGGGCAGATGGGAAAAAAGAGCGCCCCGGAAAAAAATTTTGTTGTGCGGCCCTTTGGCAAGAGAATGATAAGACGTAGTTGAAATTCCGAACGCTCGCTCAACAGAACTTCACAAAACTAAAATGACATACAAGAGAAAATTATCAATCAACTAGCTAACATCCATGATGCTGCTTTTCTTAGAGCAATTAAAGTTCTTATAGACTCTAAAGTTGAAAAAGAAACATATTTACTTTCTGATTATCAAAAACAAAGAGTCAAATTAGGGAGAGAGCAATTGACTAAGAACCAGACTATTTCTCATGATGAAATACAAAAAGAAATTGATCAATGGCTCGGGTCGAGATAGTATGGTCTGTTGAAGCAAAACAGGATTTAAAGGACATCCTGGAATTCTATATCATCCGAAATGGAAGTGCGGTGTATAGTAAAAAGCTCTACTCAAAAATTAATAAGAGTATAAGATTACTCTCAAAAAATCCTTCACTTGGAATAAAAACTGACGACCCTGACATCAGGGCACTTATTACTGGTGACTATCAAATCATCTATGAAGTTTTTGAAAAACTACTACTGGTCATAATGATATGGGATTGTAGAAGAGACCCTGAAGACAAAGTGATTGATATTAGAAGGAATTAACACCATCAAACCTTTTCAGCAATCATTTCATTATATTTCCGATTACGGTCTAAGAACTTGAAATACTATGACAATACTCTTACAAATATTATGAATGATAAATGAATATGGTGTACATGACTTCCATCCTCCAAACCACCCTACTTACCTTCCTGTTGATTTTTGTCTGCAAATCCGCAATAGCCCAACCAGCTGATATCGGCCCTGTTATTAAATGGGGAAAAACCGAATATGGAATTAAAGGTTCCACTTCAACAGCATTCTTTAATATTCAGATCTACGACGCCAATACAGTTAGGGTAAGAGTTTCGAAACAGGCAAAGATGGATGATTTCTCATACCTTCTGGTTGATACTGTGAAACCTGATCCGTTGCCCTTTTCAGTGACTGAATCTTCCAATACAATCAAACTGGCAACTTCAGTCCTGACCATTCAGATTGAGAAATCACCTCTTTTCAGAGTCACCTTCAGTACCCCTGACAGCAGGATTATAAACGAAGATGTGGCTGGAAAAGGTTTTGGAAGTACTTTTAACGGGAAAAGAACCAATCTTTATAAAGTGCTTCAGGAAGGGGAGCGATTTGTAGGATTAGGCGAAGTGTTGGGAAATCTCGATAAACGCGGTACCGGGTACACACTGAATAATACGGATACCTATAAATATGGCGATCCTCGCTTGCCCATGTATACCAATGTCCCTTTCTATATTGGAATACATCATGATTTGGTTTACGGACTATTTTATCATAATACATATAAATCTTTCTTCAATTTCGGACTTTCAACTCCTGAATTTACCTCTATAACTGCCGATGGAGGCGATATTGATTATTTCCTTATTTATGATTCAGATATTCCCGGTATTCTGAAACATTATACCCGGCTTACCGGCAGGATGCCACTTCCTCCCATCTGGAGCCTGGGATACCATCAGAGCCGCTGCAGTTATTATCCACAGGAAAATGTGGAAATATTGGCTGAGACTTTCAGGAAAAAGAAAATCCCAATCGACTGCATTGTGTTGGATGCCGATTACCTGAAAGATTATGAACCTTTCCGGATCAACACAGACCGATTTCCAGATATGAAAGGACTGACCACAAAGCTGAAAAAGATGGGCTTTGAAGTCACCGCCTCTGTAAATCCGGGTATCAAAAGGGATAGCAGCTACTTTGCACATTGGGATGGACTGAAGAATGACATTTTTGTGAAATACCAGGATGGCAGCCTCTATACTGCCGAAATTGCCCCTAGCCTGAACAACTTTGTTGATTTTACAAAACCTGCAGCCAGGAACTGGTGGGCAAACCATATGAAATTTCTCCCTGAGAATGGCATTCATGGTTACTGGAACGACATGAATGAGCCGGCTGTTGGAGGAAGTTACCTGCCCGATAATCTCCTCTTCGATTTCGACGGGCATAAAGCTGATGCCTTGAAATCAAAGAATGTTTATGGAATGCTGATGGCCCGCAGTTCCTTCGAAGCGGCTCTGTTAAATGGAAACGGAAGAAGGCCCTTTGTGCTTACCCGCTCTGGATATGCCGGAGTCCAACGATATGCTGCCGTTTGGACCGGTGATAATACCGCAAAAGATGAATTCCTCTTAGGTGGAACCCTCCTTAATACCCAGATGGGTTTATCAGGAATTCCATTCGTGGGCGACGATATCGGTGGATACATTGGTCCCACTTCAAAGGAATTATTCACCCGCTGGATCCAGGTGGGGATTTTCGCACCCTATGCAAGAAATCATAAAGAAGCCTACTCGCTTGCCAATGAACCCTGGAGCTACGGAGAAGAGGCAGAAGGAATTTCCAGGGAGTTTATTGGTTTCAGGTACAGGCTCCTGCCCTATCTCTATTCTAAATTCTATGAAACATCAACCACGGGGATCCCAATTGCCAGAAGTCTTTGCATCAATTCCCCCTTCGATGACAAAGTTTATGACCCATTGTATCAATACCAGTTCCTATGTGGGGATGCACTGCTGGTGGTGCCAGTAACATCTAAGGAATCTGTTAAGAATTTGTACTTACCTGAAGGTGAATGGTTCGACATTTACAATGATGAGTACATCAGCGGTCCAAAGGAACTTTCTGTTAATACCAAACTGCATCAGATTCCTGTCTATGTAAGGGCTTCATCCATCCTGCCAATGCAATCCCTTGTTCAATATACTGCTCAGAAACCTTCTGACACTCTCGTCATACACATCTACTCAGGCAAAACTAAGAACCAGTTCTGCTATTATGAAGATGATGGCAATACCTTTGAATACAAACAAGGTAACTTTTGCCGGAGAACCATGGATTTTGACCCGGGTATGAAACAATTGCTTATTTCTGCTCAGGAAGGCCATTTTGTCTCTAAGTTCACTCATATCAAATGTGTTTTCCATGGATTCCGGGATTCCATCAAAACCCTGACAATCAACGGAAAACCAGCAAAGGTTTCTAACAGCCAGGAGTCTATGATCAATGGCCTCCGATATTTGCAGGATACCTATGATCCGCAGTATCTTAGCAGTCTCAGGGGTGAAACACCAATGCAAGCTCAGGTCTGGACAGTATTCCCTTTCAATGGCAACGCTATCCGGCTGGGATGGTAACTAAAAACTATGCCTATTCTCAAAAAACATGAAACAGTTCATTCTTCTTCTTCTGATGCTTGCCTTAATCAGCAGTGGATATGCACAGCAGAAAACGTATTGCAACCCGGTAAATATCGATTACGGGTACACTCCTATTCCCAACTTCAGTGAATGGGGCCGCCATCGTGCGACTGCCGACCCGGTGATTGTTACTTACAAAGGCGATTACTACCTTTTCTCCACGAACCAATGGGGCTATTGGGTTAGCAGCGATATGCTGAACTGGAAGTTTCATTCAAGAAAGTTTCTTCGCCCCTGGAATGAAGGGTATGATGAACTATGTGCCCCGGCTGTCGGGGTGATCGGTGATACCATGATAGTTTTTGGCTCCACCTACCTCAGCAATTTCACCATCTGGATGAGTACAAATCCCAAAGCCAATGATTGGCGCCCTCTTGTGGATTCATTTGCAATTGGTGGCTGGGACCCGGCATTTTTCACTGATTTCGATGGCAGGTTTTATATGTATAATGGAAGTAGCAACCGCTTCCCGCTTTATGGGGTGGAACTCAACAGAAAAACCATGCAACCCAATACTACCCGCAAGGAAACCTACCTGCTGGAACCATGGAAATATGGCTGGCAACGCTTCGGAGAAAATATGGATGACACTTTCCTCGATCCGTTTATTGAAGGGGCATGGATGACACGCCACAAAGACAAATACTACCTTCAATACGGGGCACCAGGCACTGAGTTCAGCGGTTATGCTGATGGTGTAGTTGTCGGGGATTCTCCTCTGGGTCCTTTCACTCCTCAATCCATGCCTTTCAGCTACAAACCGGGCGGATTTGCCAGAGGGGCCGGACATGGAGCCACTTTCCAGGATTCATGGGAAAACTACTGGCATGTTTCTACAATTGCCATTTCGGTAAAGAACAATTTTGAACGACGCATCGGAATCTGGCCTGCCGGATTCGATAACGATGGGGTAATGTATTGCAATACAGCTTTTGGTGATTACCCAACCTACTTGCCGGATGGGAAAACCGATCATCTGCAACCACGTTTTACCGGTTGGATGCTTTTAAACTATAACAAACCGGTTACTGTTTCTTCAACTTTAGGCGCATATGCCCCTAACCTGGCTGTAGATGAAAGCATTAAAACTTACTGGAGTGCGGCTTCAGGTAATAAGGATGAATGGTTTATTTCTGACCTCGGCAGCATCAGTACGGTGAATGCAATTCAAATCAACTACGCGGATCAGGATGCAGATATTCTCGGAAAATCAATCGGCTTATTCCATCAGTACCAGGTCTTTGAATCAGTGGATGGAAAGAAATGGAAACTACTTGTCGATAAAAGCCAGAATAAAACTGATGTCCCCCATGACTATATCGAGCTCCCAACACCAATTGAAACCCGATTCCTGAAAATGGTAAATATCCATATGCCCACCGGTAAGTTCGCTTTAAGTGGTTTCAGGGTATTCGGATTAGGTAAGGGAACAAAACCTGCACCGGTTCAGGATTTCATAGTCCTCCGCACCGAAAAAGACAAGCGTTCTGCCTGGCTGAAATGGAAACCGGTTGATAATGCTTATGCCTACAACATCTATATGGGCACCACACCATACAAGCTCTATAACTGCATTATGGTTCATGGTTCAAATGAATACTGGTTAAAGACCATGGATAAAGATATTCCATACTTTTTCACCATAGAATCGGTGAATGAAAATGGGGTTAGTGATCGTATACCGGTTAAATTGATTCCCTAATCCTGTTTAAATGCGAGGCTCTTTTCTCTTTCTGGTCCTCTTTATCAGCCTCCAGGCCGCATTAACGGCTCAGACAGTTGTTTCTCCCTATGCAGCAGATATTCTGCAATTCAGACAGTCTGACAGCCTCATACCACCTCCTGCCAACCCTATCCTTTTCATTGGAAGTTCATCTTTCACCATGTGGAAGGATGTAAACGACTATTTCCCCGATAAACCCATAATAAATCGGGCATATGGTGGATCCTGCCTTACCGATCTGATCAGGGACTATCCAATTACAGTCTTACCTTATAAGCCAAAGCAAATCGTAATCTATTGCGGGGAAAATGATTTTGCCCGGGAGGACACCTTACTACCCGAAGATATTTTAGAACGATTTTCTCGCCTTTTCAGCATTTTGCGCATAAATCTTCCCGAAACAAAGATTACCTTTGTTTCAATGAAACCCAGTCCCAGCCGCTGGCACCTCAGGGAGAAATACCTTGAAGGCAACAGGCTGATCCGAAAATACATCAGAAAGCAGGATAATGCCGACTATATTGATGTCTGGAGTAAGATGCTGAATGATAAGAAGGAACCAAAACCGGAAATATTCCTTGAAGATCAGTTGCATATGAATCCGCAAGGTTACCTGATCTGGAAAAAAGCTATTTATCGCCACTTAATAAAATAATGTATCCTATGAAGAACAAATTATTCGCATTCACCATTGCCTTCCTGGCGTTCAGCTTAGTCGCATTTTCACAAAAAGGTCCTGCCAGTCAGGATCTCAAGATGAAGAAATTTGTGGATGAACTCATGAAGAAAATGACCCTTGAAGAAAAGCTGGGACAATTAAACCTTCCCGGATCAGGAGATATTGTAACAGGACAAACCGCCAGTTCCGACATTGGAAAGAAGATCAAGGAGGGTAAAGTCGGTGGCCTTTTCAACATTAAATCCGTTGAAAAAATTCGCGACGTACAGAAAGTTGCTGTTGAACAAAGCCGGTTGAAGATACCGCTCATTTTTGGAATGGATGTAATTCATGGTTACCAGACAGCCTTCCCTATTCCACTCGGACTTGCCAGCAGCTGGGATATGGAGCTCATAAAACAAAGTGCCAGGATAGCAGCGATCGAAGCTACTGCGGATGGCATTTGCTGGACCTTCTCCCCTATGGTTGATATTGCCCGTGACCCACGCTGGGGAAGAGTTGCTGAAGGTGCCGGTGAAGATGCCTACCTGGGTTCACATGTGGCAAAAGCTTTTGTTGAAGGATACCAGGGTGATGATCTTACGAAGAACAATACCATGATGGCCTGTGTGAAGCATTTTGCTCTTTATGGTGCCGCTGAAGCCGGAAGGGATTACAATACTACTGATATGAGCAGGATCAGGATGTACAACGAATACCTTCCTCCTTATAAAGCTGCTGTGGATGCAGGAGCCGGTAGTGTAATGAGTTCTTTTAATGAAATCGACGGGATTCCTGCCTCTGCCAACCGCTGGCTTATGACAAGCCTCCTTCGCGATGAGTGGGGATTCAATGGTTTTGTTGTCACCGATTACACCGCTATCAACGAAATGATTGACCATGGTATGGGTGACCTCCAGCAAGTATCAGCCCTGGCTTTAAATGCAGGTATTGATATGGATATGGTAGGTGAAGGATTGCTCACCACTCTGGAGAAATCGATGAAAGAAGGCAAAGTGACTGAAAAAGATATTGACATTGCCTGCAGGAGAATACTTGAAGCCAAATATAAGCTGGGCCTTTTCGATGATCCTTATAAGTATTGCGATGTAAACAGGGTAAAGACTGATGTATTCACCCCTGAAAACCTTCTGGCAGCAAGAAACACAGCAGCCCAGACCTTTGTACTGCTGAAAAATGAAAAACAAACCCTTCCATTGAAGAAAAAAGGGAAAATTGCACTCATTGGCCCCCTTGCTGATAATAAGGAAAATATGCCCGGCACCTGGAGTGTGGCAGCCAATTTTGAACAATCGATATCAGTACTAGCAGGCATGAAAGCCGCAGCTGGCGATAAAGCTGATATCATCTATGCCAGGGGTGCCAATATTGTGGATGACCTTAAATATGATGAACGAATCAGCGTTTTTGGCAAACCGACCAAAGTTGACAACCGTACCAGCATTGAATTAATCCGGGAAGCTCTTGATGCCGCTTCAAAAGCAGATGTGATAGTAGCAGTAATGGGTGAAGCTGCAGAAATGAGTGGAGAAAGCTCCAGCCGTTCTGAAATCTCCCTCCCTGCCAATCAGCAGGAACTACTGAAATCATTACTTTCAACCGGGAAGCCTGTGGTGCTGGTATTATTCGCCGGCAGGCCCATGACCATCACCTGGGAACAGGACAATATGCCTGCTATCCTGAATGTTTGGTTCGGTGGAACAGAAGCAGGTAATGCCATCGCTGATGTACTTTTTGGAGATGTGAACCCTTCAGGAAAACTGCCCGCCACATTCCCGAAAAATGTTGGACAGATTCCTTTATATTACAATCATAAGAACACCGGACGCCCATTGGCAGAAGGACAATGGTTCCAGAAATTCCGTTCCAACTACCTGGATGTTGATAATGAACCACTTTACCCCTTTGGTTTTGGCTTGAGTTATACCAGCTTCACCTATGGCGACCTTGCATTAAGCAGCCTGAATCTGGCTGGAAACCAATCGTTGGAAGCAAGTATTACAGTCACCAATTCCGGCAAATTCGATGGCGCTGAAGTGGTACAGCTCTATATAAGGGATATGGTAGGAACTGTTACCCGCCCCGTAAAAGAATTAAAGGGTTTCCAGAAGGTATTCCTTAAAGCAGGCGAATCGAAGACTGTAAAATTTAACATCACTACCGAAGACCTGAAATTCTACAACTACGACCTTAAGTACGACTGGGAACCAGGTGAATTTGAGATCATGATTGGAGGAAATTCAAGAGATGTGAAAAAATTAAAAGTGAATTGGACAAAATAAACGAATTGAAAAGGGGGCACATTTAGCTCCCTTTTTTATTGCCTGGAATTCGGACTTTTCAAAGCCAGCATATTGACTTAATCCAAACCCAGGCTATTCGGATATCCGATTTTATTGAATAAATCAACAGCGTCTTTGCGCTCCCCTTGCGACTTTGCGGTGAAGATATTTTTACTCATCCGGACTTATTCAATTGAGTATTGAATTTATTTCTAATAATCTGATATCAATAGCGTCTTTGCGCTCCCCTTGCGACTTTGCGGTAAAAAACAGGGAGTAGCCAAATTGAAAAAAGCCTGTTTTGATAGAAATGTTCTATAACAATTTTCAGAATAATCCCCGATCTTTGAAAACCCATATTAAATATTCATTTTTCGTTCAATAATCCACACAATGAAAACATCTCCGCAGATACCCTGGTTCATCCTGATCCTTTTCTTATCCAGTATTCCATTCGCAGGAAATACCCAATCCAACTCCATCGACCGTCGTGTAGATTCCGTCCTGCGCCTTATGACCCTGGATGAAAAAATCGGCCAGATGAATCAGTATTCCGGTTTTTGGGAAGCAACAGGCCCTATCACTGAGGAAGGCAACAAACTGGAACAAGTGAGAAACGGGAAGATTGGGTCATTGATTAATGTTACCGGAACTGATCATACCCGCCAGATACAGCAGATAGCCCTGGAATCGCGATTAGGTATTCCTCTTCTGTTCGGACAGGATATCATACATGGTTATCGTACCATTTTTCCCATTCCACTGGGTGAAGCAGCAAGCTGGGACCTGGACGCAATAGAACTATCAGCACGAATTGCCGCTATTGAAGCTTCAGCGGCCGGTGTACACTGGACTTTCGCCCCAATGGTGGATATAGCCCGCGATCCACGATGGGGTCGTGTTATGGAGGGTGCCGGGGAAGATCCATACCTGGGTTCATTAATTGCTGAACGAAGGGTAAAAGGGTTCCAGGGAAAAGGCCTTGGTAATACCGATGCACTAATGGCCTGTGCCAAACACTTTGCTGCCTATGGTGCTGCCGAGGGAGGACGGGATTATAATAGTGTGGATATGAGCCTTCGTCAACTGCACGAAATCTACCTTCGTCCTTTTGAAGCCGCCGCCAAAGCAGGGGTTGCCACTTTTATGAATTCTTTTAACGACATTAACGGAATACCCGCCACTGGTAATAGTTACATTCAAAGAGATGTATTAAAAGGAAAATGGAAATTCGAAGGTTTTATCGTGAGTGACTGGGGATCAGTAGGTGAAATGATTGCTCATGGCTATGCTAAAGATGATGCACAGGCTGCACAACTCGCCGTGTTAGCAGGTTCTGACATGGATATGGAAAGCAGGTGCTATACTAAATCACTGAAAACACTGGTTGAAAGTGGCCAGGTTGACCCCACTTTTATTGATGATGCTGTTAAGCGTATCCTGAAGAAGAAATTTGAAATGGGACTCTTCGATAATCCTTTCCGTTTTTGCGATGAAACTCGTGAAAAGCAACAATGGAACAACCCCGAAAACCTTAAAATAGGCAGGGATGTCGCTAAAAAAAGCATCGTCCTGCTGAAAAATGAAAACAACCTCCTGCCTCTTGATACGAAGAAAAAGACCATTGCTATGATTGGCCCCCTGGTGAAGGCTGTCCGCGAAAACCTGGGATTCTGGTCCTATTCCTGGCCTGACGATACAGCGCGCATCGTAACCCAATGGCAGGGTGTCAGCAACAGAGCCGGCAAAGGGGTAAAAATGTTGTATGCCCCTGGTTGTGAAATCAGTGATACCTCCAGAACAGGCTTCGAAGAAGCAATAAAGATTGCTATGCAGTCAGATATCGTGATCCTGGGAGTTGGAGAAGCCGGAAATATGAGTGGTGAAGCCAAAAGCCGGAGTGATATCAGTCTGCCTGGGGTTCAGGAAGAACTTATCAAAGCCATTTATGCTACCGGAAAACCAATGATCGTTATGATCAGTGCAGGACGTCCCCTTGTTTTCAACTGGACTGCCGATCATGCCCATGCCATCCTCTACACATGGTGGTTGGGAACAGAGGCCGGTAATGCCATTGCTGATGTACTGTTTGGTGATTATAATCCCTCCGGAAAGCTCCCCATGTCATTTCCAAGAACTGTTGGGCAGATTCCCTATTACTACAATCATTTCAATACAGGCAGGCCCGCAAAAAATGAAAATGACCTTAATTATGTCGCTGCTTATACGGACCTTCCTAATAGTCCGAAATTTCCCTTTGGATATGGGTTAAGCTATACGACCTTCACCTATGGAGAACCCCAGCTGAACAAAACCAGCATATCCATGAATGAAAACCTCGAAATCAAAGTTTCATTAACCAACTCTGGGAAATATCAAGGTACGGAAACCGTTCAGCTTTATATTCGTGACCTATATGGTTCGGTAGTCCGCCCGGTAAAACAGCTGGTGGGATTTCAACAGGTAACCCTGAAAAGTAAGGAAAGCAGGGAAATTGTTTTCCAGCTCAGCAGCGAGGACCTGAAGTTCTATAACGACAAATTGGAATACCTTGCCGAACCCGGAGAATTCGAGGTTTTTGTTGGAGGAAGTTCCAGCACTACTTTAAAGAAAAACTTTATCTTGACGCAGAACTAAAAGAAAACTCCTAGTACCCTCTCCTCTTCGCCATGGCTGACACGGATAAAGTCGTAAAGGCAACAATGGTAATTGAACTTAAAGGCATCAGGATAGCAGCAACAATGGGCGACAACAGTCCCTGGACTGCAAATGTCAGTCCTACAACATTGTAGAGGAACGACAATACATAACTGCTATAAACCACTTTCAGGGAAGAACGGGTAAAACGCTGGAATTTATCCAATTGACTAAACTGATCAGCCCTTAGAATGGCATCACAGGCCGGTGAAAAATGATACACATCATCCGCAATGGTGATTCCCACATCTGCATTGAGCAACGCCCCTGCATCATTTAAACCATCTCCAATCATCAGAACCCTTTTCCCGTTTTGACTGAGTTTCAGAATGTATTTCAGCTTGTCCTCGGGTGACTGGTGGAAATGTAATAAAGCTTTCCCTTTGAAATATTTCTCCAGGTTCGACTGTTCCGAATCATTGTCGCCGGTAAGTAAATGCAGTTCAAAGCCTTCAAGGTGACGAATCACTTCTTCAAGTCCCTCCCGATACTGGTTTTGTATCCTGAAGTGGCCTTTCAGTTTATGGTCAATCGACACATAGACTTCAGTGGTAGTGCCACTTTCACCTCTTTCTTTACCTGCAACAAACCGGTAAGCCCCTGATAAAATTTGGATTCCGTTCACTTTGCCTGATATCCCCAGCGACGGGATCTCCTGGTATCCCTCAACCCCTTGATAGAACTCACAATCGAGCGAATCGGTAATTGTTACTGATGCCGGATGCGTGGAATTTCGCGACAAGGTCCTGATAGCCCTGAGTTCATTGATATCCAGTTCTTCCCCAACCCATTCGGCATGCATCGACTGCGAATGTGTGATGGTTCCGGTTTTATCAAAAACAATGGTATCGATCTTGCTCAGCTTTTCAATAACTTCTGAATTTTTGAGATAAAAGCCATTTCGTCCGAATACCCGCATTACTGAACCAAAGGTAAAGGGTATAGTGAGAGCCAGCGCACAGGGACAGGCAACAATAAGGATACTGGAAAATACATAAACAGCTTTTCCTAAATCCGAAAACGCCCAATAGATGCCTGAAATCAAAGCAACCAGCAGAATTACGATGGTAAAATAATGACTCACCTGGTCTACCACCCTTTGCATAGCCTGGGCTTTCTTCTGGTTCATCCGGTCTTCATTCCATAATTGAGTCAGGTAACTCTGAGTCACTTCCTTCTCAACTCGTAAAAGAATACCGGCTCCCAGCTGACGGCCTCCGGCAAAAATGAAATCTCCTGCCTGTTTGGTAACAGGAATGGATTCTCCCGTAACAAAACTGTAATCAATGCGTGCTTCGCCTTCAAGAATTGTGGCATCAGCGGGGATGAGTTCCTGATTGCGCACCAGGATCTGATCACCACTCTTAAGTCGGTCGATGGGGATAAACTCTTCTACTCCATTACTAATCCTTGTAACAGCAATTGGAAAAAAGGATTTGTAATCACGATCAAACGATAACGATTGATAAGATTTTCCCTGGTACCACCTGCCGATCAGCATGAAGAAAAGCAATCCTGCTAATGAGTCCATATAACCATTTCCTGCTCCCGTGAAGATCTCATAGGAACTCTCGAGAAAGAGGGCCAAAATGCCAAGAGAAATTGGTAAGTCAATATTTATTATTTTCTTCTTCAGACTCTTATAGGCAGACAGAAAGAAATCTGTACTGCAGAAAAAAACAACAGGCAATGCCAGTAAGAAACTCACGTAACCGAAAGTATTGGTAAGAAACTGGTCGATGCGCTCCCCTCCGGGCAAATAATCAGGAAAACTAAGAAGCATGATATTCCCGAAAGCAAATCCCGCTACCCCTATTTTCATGAGTATCCGGCGGTTTCGCTTTTGAAACTCATCCTTGCCTTCCTTTTTATACGACAAATCAGGGATATAATGGATGCTATGTAGTAGTTCAATCAACTGACGAAGGCTCATTGAATCTTCCCTGAAAGTAATATTGACTTCCTTGCGGACAAAATTCACGAATGAGCTGATAATTCCGGGATGCAAAGTATTTAGGTTCTCAAGCAACCAGATACATGAACTGCAATGAATAACAGGAATAAAGAGGTTAATCTTACTAATTCCCCCATCAGAAAATGTCAAAAGACTGTCTCTAATCTCCTGGTTATCAAGGTAAGCATACTTCGACATGGAGGCCTGCTGATCCAACTTCACCCCTGGATTTGGCATAATTTCATAATACTGACCCAGGTTTTTCTCTTGTAAAATCCTGTAAACCAGTGAACAGCCTTCACAGCAAAAAGGCTTTTCTTCCCATATCACCGGATGTTTCCCGCAATCTTGTCCACAGTGCACACATTGCTGCATTATAATAGAATTAGGAATGAATAATTGGAATCAAAAATAGCCAAAACCTTACTTTGTTTATGCCTAATTTATTAATTCACTTATGGATTCAAACAAAAGCCCATTATTTTTTGTTTTCGACTAATCAGTTTGAATCATTATCAAGTTAGTCTTTTTTATTATTCGTAAAAAGGATTCTATTTTTTATCCAAATCAATAACCACAAGTTAATGGAACGCAGGAACTTCTTCATAACATCGGCTATATTAGGAAGCATGAGTGCTATGTTTCCTTCAGAATTATTTGCAACAAATCCGGATTTGAAAGAAAAGCCGGGAATTGAACCTTTGTTACTTCCTGCAATGCCTCCACTTAATCATAACGGGGGAATGGATATTCGGGTATGGGTCAGAAATTCAATGACAAATGGATTATATTCCAATGTGGAATGCGCTGTAGCACCTAAAACCATGGGGCCACCACCTCATTACCACCTGGAATTGGATGAACTCATGTATGTAGCCGAGGGCACTGCCAGCATTCTGTTAGGAGAGGAAGTTGTTGAAGTGGCAGCTGGTGGCTGGCATTTGCGTCCCAGGATGATAAAACATACTTTCTGGAATGCGTCTGATAAACCATTAAGATTCTACGACATGTATTTTAACCAGCCTTTTGAGGTATACCTGGAAAAGATTTTTCACCAGTTCACCGTAGAAAACGGATATATTGAAGGGTCGGAGATGAAAAATGCTGCCATTGGAAAGTTGAATGAAGAATTCGGATTGGTTTTTCCTGAAAACGCATTTGATGAAATGAGAGAGATTATAGCAAAATATAATTTAAAATAACGGCAATTTGCCTGAATCACTGTCTGATACTACTTTCTTTTTGTGATTTTGGACATAAATACAAATAGTGCAGATTAATAAAACTGTTGAATTCTCCATGTATAACCTATAGCAATAAAACAATGAACAAAAAAATCAGTATCTTTCTTATCCTCCTGGTGATCAGTGCAACAGCAGCAATGGCGCAGAAAACAGGTAAAATTACAATCAAAACAAAGTACACAGGAATTGTGGAAGGTTATGACCACACCAACAAGACGCAGTTATATGTTGATGGCAAACTGGCCGGTGAATCATCCCAGGGACTTGAGTCTGTCCAGAGTGACTTCACTGTTTCCATTCCCCGGGGAAAGCACAGTATCCGAATCATTAATCTGGCCTTATACGAAGGAAACTGGGAAGAGCATACTAAAGAAAATAACTATTCCATTGATGCTCTTTATGAATCTGATATCAATCTGAAGAAAAAAATGACCATAGATCTTACTTTTGATATTGAAAAAGAAGAAACCAGGGCGAAGGTTAAATAACATTCCCCATAGAATAAAAATAGCCGGTCCAATGCATAGGACCGGCTATTTTTATGTAATTGAATTCGTTTTATTCTTCAAGAGCGATAGAATCTTCTCCAAAGCTAATTCCGACACCTTTAGCAGTCTTTATAAGAGCTGTATCCATTGTAACCAGGTTAGGCTTGGTTATGGCATCCTTAAGGGTAACACTTGTAATATATGGATGATTATAGGATACCATTCGTCCGAAATCGCCATTAATAACCATTTCCATAGACTTCACCCCAAACTGGGTAGCCAAAACCCTGTCATATGCAATTGGAACACCACCTCTTTGTAAATGACCTAATACAGTGACACGGATATCATGTTCGCATCCTGCTTTCTTCAGATCATCTTCAAGTTTGAAGCCCAAACCACCTAACCTGAGGTTCTCATAACCCACCTCATTACTGGTATGGCCAACAACTGTTCCCTCTTTAGGACGTGCACCTTCGGCAGCTACAATAATAGCAAAACCCCTACCACGATGGAATCTTGCATTGATTTTTGACAATACAACATTAATATCATAAGGAATTTCAGGGATCAGGCAGATTTCTGCACCACCCGCTACTGCTGCATTCAAAGCAATCCATCCCGCATCACGGCCCATCACTTCCAGGATAAAAACCCTGTTGTGGCTTGCCGCAGTAGTAACCAGTTTGTCAACGGCTTCTGTACTAACCTGAATAGCCGTTTGAAAACCGAAGGTTGAATCAGTGGCAGAAAGATCATTATCAATGGTTTTAGGTACACCAATAATATTCAGCCCCTTTTCAAACAATCGCTGGGAAATTCTTTGGGAACCATCGCCCCCAATACTGATCACTGCATCTATACCCAGATACCTGATTTTCCTGATCATTTCATCTGATCTGTCCACATACTCATAGGTGCCGTCATTCTTCTTCACCGGCCAGGCAAATGGACCTCCTTTATTGGTTGTCTGGAGTATTGTTCCTCCCTGGTAATGAATCCCTGCTACCTTATCTTCATCCAACACCATAAGTTCACTGGGCTCATTCAATATACCATCGAAAGCCTTGACACTTCCCAACACCTCCCAATCACTTTCCTGTGATGCACGTTTAACAATAGCTCTTATGACTGCATTTAGTCCGGGACAGTCACCACCACCGGTTATTACCATTACTCTATGCATAATTTATCTTATTGAATATCTGTTACTTAGAAACTAAGTTGTATTTTTCTCAAAACGAGTGCAAAGGTAAAGTAAATATTTTCAGAAAGTTCTTTAAGAAATTATTAATTAAAACACTCTGATAATCAATTACAATTTATCAATAGTTACAATTGAGTCAATAGAAAATTGGAGTAATACGTATTTTTAGGATCAATCTTTCAAATTTTTGTTACAAAGAATTATTTTAAATTGTATCGATTTAATTATAAGTTACTTACACCAAATATTTAGATAGTAATGCACACTACCTAATGAAATTCGTAACTTTTTTAGTAGTTCGTCGTCTATAATGCTGTAAACAATTTGCTAACAATTTAACCTCAACATAAAATGAAAAAGTTATTCTTAATGATCATAATTGCCGGAACTATCAGCAGCACATTTGCAATTGGAACCGGAACAAAAATCCAACTGAAAGATGAAGCCAGTGTTTCAGATATTCCATTCAATACTGAAGCCATTGTACGAAACCTGATGAATGACCCGACTCAAAACAAAACAATCAGCCTGAAAGAAGAAACCTATATAGATGATATTCCTTTCAATACTGCTGAGATAGCCAATGACGCAACTGAATCCTTTCAAATTAAGAACTCCTCAATACTGAATGAAGAAGCCTATATTGACGATATTCCATTTAGCACGGAAGAAATTGCAAAAAATCTAAAATAAAGTCGATTACTCTATATATCTCCACTCCGTTGATTCTATCAGCGGAGTTTTTTTTTAGAAATGGGTATGAACAATAAATTCATAATAATCAGCAGCATCCCTTCCATAGATTTCCATATTCTCACCAATGATCCTGTAGGTGCACTGCTGGCCTGATATTCTGGAAAAATGCACCTCCCCTTCCATTCCATTTTCATCTCTGATTAAAATACGGGCAAGGTTCTTATGACGGTCCGATTCAAGTTTTTTAGCACAATAGGGACACTTAAAATCAAGTAGTTCATTTTGCCCTATTTCAAATCCAGGATGTTTTACGAGGGAATAATTTCCCAAATCTGGATGCAATAGGACCAATCCTTCCTGCTGCCTGCTGTTACAGGTCGAAAACACGATATTTTCCCCAACATTCAGGATATTGGAACAATGCGGACATAAAAAATCTGTTTTCATGGCTTATCATATTGTGTTTCTTAAAGATACGATTTTTTAATGCAATTTGATAATCTCAGGTCAGAAATCTGATGATTTGTACCTTTGTCATCCTGTTATATCTTTAATTAAATCAATTTATCTCCTTGAAACCGGAAGCCGTAATTTTTGACATGGATGGAGTTTTAGTGGATAACCACCAATTCCACCTTGAAGCCTGGGTTATTTTCTGCAGGAAGTTTAATATTGAACTTACTCCTGAGGAATTCAGGTTAAAAATGTTTGGCGGAAACAACAGAAATCTTCTTGAAAAGGTTTTGAACAGGCCACTTACGACTGAACAGATACATCAATATGCCGATGAGAAAGAACTAATTTATCGTCAGCTTCACGCTCCAACTATTAGAGGTGTGGATGGAGTGATTGAATTTATCAGCCATCTGAAAAAAGAAAACGTCAGGCTTGCTGTTGCCACTGCTGCTCCCAGGGAAAACCTGGATTTCGTGCTTAACTCTCTGGGTATTACAACTTATTTTGATGTAACTGTTGATGATAGCCAGGTTGTGAATGGGAAACCTGACCCCGAAATTTACCTTAAAGCCTCATCCTTGCTAGGTGTATCTCCTGAAAAGTGCGTTGTATTCGAAGACTCACTTACGGGCATTGCTGCAGCTCAATCAGCTGGCATGAAAGTTATCGGAGTGAGAACCAGCCTTGATGAAAAAGCCCTTTCACATACTTGGAAGACCATCCCTCATTTTAAACAATTAACAATCAATGAATTATTCTATGTCGATGGCAATGAGAACCTTTGATAGAAAGCTTTGGCTTTTTATAGGTTTACTTCTTCTGGCTTCCGGCCTCTATGCCCAGCAACAAAAGGAAATGAAGAGCAAATTACGCTATTCATCTAAGATCAGTTACCTTACCTGGTTTCCCGAAAACTACAAAAAAGAGAGAAAACAGGAATTTCCTTTACTTATTTTCCTTCATGGATCAGGAGAAAGAGGTTCCGACCTTTCAAAAGTAAAGGTCTGGGGACCACCCTCTTTCGTTGAACAGAGGCCCGATTTTCCATTTATTGTTGTATCCCCTCAGTGCCCGGAAGGTGAATGGTGGAATGTAGAAGTGCTGGATGCATTCCTGACAAAACTTCTAAAAAAATACAGGATTGATCCTGACCGTGTCTACCTTACTGGACTAAGCATGGGAGGATTTGGCACATGGAACTGGGCTTGTTCACACCCTGAAAGGTTTGCTGCTATAGCTCCTGTTTGTGGCGGAGGAGAACCCCTGCTGGCAGATAACCTGGCAGATGTTCCCGTATGGGCATTCCACGGTGCTGATGATCCTGTTGTGCCTGTATCCGCAACAACCTCAATGACCACTGCCCTTAAAAACGCTGGTGGAGATGCGAAAGTAACCATCTATCCCGGAGTCGGACATGATTCATGGCGCCAGGCTTATGCAGATGAAAACCTGTATCAGTGGTTACTCTCGCACTCAAGAAATAAAAGCAAGAAGTAACCTTGTTTGGAAACATGTAATTTAATGGCATTTAAATATGGCTATTAGCCAGACAATTCGTTATTTAGCAGATTATTTCATCCAGTAATGATTCAACATTAATATTTAAAACAATAAATCCAATTCTATGAAAATCAAACTATTAACACTAACCTTCCTACTCTGCCTCTTCCAGATGGCACAAGCGCAGGAAGGAAGAATCAAATTCGTGGAGTATGACCTTCCCAATGGATTGCACGTAATCCTTCATCAGGATAACACAACCCCCATTGTTGCTGTTACAATATTGTACCATGTGGGCTCAAAGAATGAAGTGGTAGGCCGGACAGGTTTTGCACACTTTTTTGAGCATCTGATGTTTGAAGGTTCTGACAATATCCCACGTGGTGATTATGATAAAATCACTTTAAGTGCCGGTGGAACGCTGAATGCTAACACTTCACAGGATCGTACCTTCTATTATGAATTATTCCCCTCCAATCAGCTGGAACTCGGACTATGGCTCGAATCAGAAAGGCTGATGCATCTTCGTATCGACAGTGTGGGTGTTGAAACACAAAGGGCTGTTGTTAAGGAAGAACGTAAGCAATCCTATGATAACAGGCCTTATGGTTCCATTATCGAACAAACCATGTCGCATGCCTATAAAGTGCATCCTTACCGCTGGACACCTATTGGTTTCCCGGAAGACATCAACCAGGCCACCTTGCAGGAATTCATGGATTTCCATTCTACCTATTATGTGCCCAATAATGCCACCCTCTCTATTGCCGGTGATTTCAATATCGAAGAAACCAAAAAACTGGTTGAGAAATATTTCGCCGATATACCCCGCGGAACAAAGCCGATTGTCAGGCCTTCAATTGTGGAGCCTGTTAAAACAGCTGAAGTCAGGGATTCGGTATACGACAATATACAACTTCCTGCTGTCATTATGGCTTACCATATGCCTGCCCAGGGAACTGACGATGCTTATGCATTATCTATGTTAACCACCTTATTATCAGATGGAGAAAGTTCAAGACTTTCAAAATCAATTGTCGACAAACAACAGAAAGCCCTTCAGGTGATGGCCTTCCCGTTTGCACTGGAAGATCCGGGATTGTTCCTCGTCTTTGGCCTTGTTAATATGGGAGTTACACTCGAAACCCTTGAATCTGCCATTGATGCAGAAATTGAAAAAGTGAAAACTGAATCTATTCCCGAAATGGAGTTTAAGAAGCTTCAGAATAAAGTAGAGAACGATTTTGTCACTGGAAATTCAACAATGGCCGGTATTGCTGAGAATCTCGCCAACTATCATGTTTACTTTGGAAATGCCAATCTCATTAATACTGAAATTGAAAGATATATGAAAGTAACTCCTGAAGACCTCAAGAGGGTTGCTACCAAATATTTGAATAAAGAAAACAGGGTAGTTCTCTATTATTTACCGAAACCTACCGCTCAAAACTAAGGAGGAAAAAATGATGAAAACAAAAGCACTTATTTATAGTCTGTTGATATTACTCTCCGTTCAGGTATCGGCACAGGTAAAACAAAACAAAAACATCAAGAAACCACCAGTTGCTGCCTCAGAAGCTGTAATTGAAAAACTCGACAGGAGTATAAGGCCAAAAGCTGCTCCTGCTCCTGTTATTAAACTTGGTGAATACCAGTCATTTGAACTTGAAAATGGCCTAAAGGTATTCGTTGTGGAGAACCATAAAATTCCCAGGATTTCTTATTCTCTTGTACTGGATTATAGCCCGGTGATGGAACTGGAATATGCAGGGTATGTTCAAACTGCCGGACAGTTGCTCCGAACCGGTACCTCTACAAAGAATAAAGACCAGATCGATGAAACCATTGATTTTCTTGGTGCTTATCTTAATACCAGTGCATCCGGTATTAACGGATCCTGTTTAAGCAAACATCATGAAGCCTATCTTGAGATCTTTTCCGATATTCTATTAAATGCAAACTTCAAACAGGAAGAACTGGAAAAAATCAGGACACAGACTCTGTCCGGACTGGAGGCAGAAAAAAATGAGCCGGATGCAATTGCAACGAGGGTTGGAGGAAAACTAGTATATGGACTGAACCATCCCTATGGCGAGAGTATGACAGAGGAATCTGTGAAGAAAATCACTTTGGAAAAATGCAACGAATTCTATCAGACCTATTTCAAGCCCAATATTGGTTATCTTGCGATTGTTGGAGATATTACACTTGCAGAAGCCAAACCCCTGGTTGAGAAATACCTGGGTGGTTGGAAAAAGGGAGAAGTTAATGTGCAGAATTTCCCTTCACCTAAAGCTCCTGCAAAAACTACTGTAAATATAGTTGACCGGTCAAATTCCGTTCAATCAACCTTGAATGTTTCCTATCCAGTAGACCTTAAACCAGGTGCCCCTGATGCCATCAAAGCCAGAGTAACCAACGCCATCCTTGGAGGAGGAACCTTCCGTTTATTCAACAACTTAAGGGAAAAACACGGCTGGACTTATGGAGCCTATTCACAACTTAGTCCTGATCGTATTGTTGGCAGGTTTACCGCTTCAGCTGAAGTTCGTAACCCTGTGACAGATAGTGCTGTTGAACAGATCATTTTTGAAATGAACCGTATGCGCACTGAGGCTGTTCCAGATGAAGAACTGAACATGGTAAAGAATTTTATGATGGGTAATTTCGGTCGTAGTCTTGAGAATCCCTCCACAATTGCAGATTTCGCTATTAATACTGCCAGATATAAGCTCCCTGCAGATTACTATGCAAACTATCTGACAAATCTTGCTGCGGTAAGTGCAACAGATGTCCAGACCATGGCCCAGAAGTATATTCGCCCGGATAATGCTCATATCCTGATTGTTGGTAAAGCAGAAGATGTTGCACCTAAGCTGAAACGCTTCTCAAAGAGTGGAGATATTCAATACTATGACATCCAGGGTAACTGGTATGACCCCAGCGTAAAGGTAAAGCCAGCTCCTGCAGGGGTTACAGCTGAAACAGTTATCCAGGGATACATCAATGCTATTGGTGGTGCTAAAAAGCTCAAGAAAATCAAGGATTACACAATCAATGCTTCTGCCAGTATGCAGGGAATGACAATAAGTCTCGATCAATATTGCCTTGTTCCTGATTATTTCCTTTTACAGGTAGGTTCAGGTCCGATGATTTTTGCCAAACAGATATACAATGCTGGTAAAGGCGTTTCAATTTCACCCATGTCAGGCGAAACTAAAGAAATGGAAGCAGCAGAACTCGAAGGCTTCAGGGATCAGGCTTTAGGATTCCCGGAACTCTCCTACGTGTCATTGGGATATAAGCTCGAACTCCTGGGCATTGAAGAACAACTGGAAAAAGGTGCCTGCTACAAACTCGAAGTCACCAGGCCTTCAGGAGATAAGAGTACTGAATACTATGATGTGAACACCGGCTTGAAAGTGAAAGTTGAAATGAAGGAAAGCACCGGTGAATTAAGCAACTATAAAGAGGTGAATGGCGTACTCTTCCCTTATACCTTATCACAAAGTATGGGTGGACAGGACATCAAATTTGAAGTTACAAATGTGTCTGTCAACACCAAGTTGAAAAAGGACTTGTTTGAGATAAAATAACAGCATAAAAAAAAGAGGCTGCATGAAGATGCGGCCTCTTTTTTTTATTTACTGGAAGGACTAAAAATCGAACGTGATTCCTTGAGCCAAAGCAGTTTGCCCACTGAAATTAATCGTGTTGGTTTGTCGTCGCATATAAGCTTTCCAGGCATCGGAACCCGACTCACGGCCACCGCCGGTATCCTTTTCACCTCCAAAAGCACCCCCGATTTCAGCACCTGAAGTTCCGAGGTTCACGTTGGCAATACCACAATCAGAACCGGTTTCTGAAAGGAACTTCTCTGCCTCAATAATATTTTCAGTGAAAATACAGGACGATAATCCCTGGGGAACACTGTTATTCAGCTCAATAGCTTCTTCAATGGTCTTGTACTTAATGAGGTAAACAATTGGGGCAAATGTTTCTTCCTGCACCATGTGGTAATGGTTTTCAGCTTCAACAATTGCTGGCATCACATAATTTCCTGAAGGATAATCACTTTCGGGTAAACGTGTACCACCAAATAGTAATTTGCCTCCTTCTTTCTGAACTTCAGCAATTGCATGTTCAAAATTTCTTACAGCTATTTCATCAACCAGCGGACCCACAAGGGTTTGCTTTTTCAGGGGATCGCCAATCCGTTTTCCGATGTTCTTATAAGCAGCTAGGAGCCTTGAACGAACAGTATCATACACACTTTCATGGACAATTAATCGCCGGGTAGTTGTGCATCGCTGTCCACAAGTTCCAACGGCACCAAAGACTACAGATTGCAGGGTCATCTCAAGGTTAGCATGCTGAGAAATGACCACTGCATTATTACCACCCAGCTCCAGGATTGTTTTTCCCAATCGTTTACCAACAATTGCAGCAATCCTGCGTCCCACCTCAGTAGAGCCTGTAACGGAAATTAATGAGATCCGACGGTCGGCCGCAAAGTTATCCCCTAATACTGAGGATTTGGCAATGATCATATTAAATACACCCTCTGGAACATCATGCTTTTTTAGTGCATCAGCAATAATTCTCTGCACAGCAACTGCAGATAAAGGTGTCTTTGAACTGGGCTTCCAGATTACTACATCTCCGGCAATGGCAGCGAGCATGGCATTCCATCCCCACACTGCCACAGGGAAATTAAAAGAGGTTATAACTCCCACAATACCAATAGGATGATACTGATCGTACATACGATGAAATGGACGTTCTGAATGCATGGTTGCTCCATTAAGCAATCGTGACTGTCCCACCGCAAATTCGCATATATCAATCATTTCCTGAACTTCCCCTAATCCCTCTTCATAGATCTTACCCATTTCAAGAGAAACCAGGTATCCCAGTTCTGCTTTGTGTTTCTTAAGGGCTTCACCAATCTGATGGACAACGAGTCCACGTTTTGGAGCCGGAATAATTCTCCACTTGAGGTAGGCATCCTGAGCCTTTTTTACAATACTCTCGTAATCATCAATGGTCGCATTCCTTACTTTTCCAAGCAAGGCACCATCAATTGGTGAAAAGGAAGACGTTTCATCCCCTTTGGTTTCAATCCATTCAACGCCCGTACTGGCGCCGTTATTGATAGCTTCCACGCCGAGGTGGGCGAGGTCAAATTTAATTCTCATTATCTGTTTATCATTAAGGTTAATCAATCATATAGCTATACCGGAATTCAGTTGCCGGTTGATAAGTTTCTTTAATAGTACGCGGGTTTATCCATCGGATCAGATTGAACTCACCTCCGGCTTTGTCGTTTGTACCAGATGCCCTGGCGCCTCCAAATGGCTGCATTCCTACGACTGCCCCGGTGGGTTTATCATTGATGTAAAAATTCCCTGCTGAATAGCGTAAACGTTCACAGATTGTTGATGCAGCAACCCTGTCGCGCGAAAACACAGCTCCTGTAAGCGCATAAGGTGACGTAGTATCAACTAATTCCAGCGTTTCCTCCAGTTTGCTGTCTTCATAAACATAAATTGTGAGCACAGGGCCAAAAATCTCTTCTTCCATTGACTTAAACCTAGGGTTGGTTGTAAGGATGATCGTAGGTTCTATATAATATCCTACACCTTTTTCTCCCTTTCCTCCTGCAAGTATAACAGCTTCATCAGATTCAACAGCATAATGTATATATCCCATTATATTTTCAAAAGAGTTTTCATCAATAACGGCATTGATAAAATTCGAAGCATCATTCACATTACCCATCTTTGCCACTGAAGCTATATTGAGAAGTTCTTTTTTAACTTCAGGCCAAATAGAAACAGGAACATACATTCTTGAAACGGCCGAACATTTTTGACCCTGGAACTCAAAAGCCCCCCGGTAGGCATTAACAGCTACTTCAAGAGCCGATGCAGAAGGATGGACAAAAAGGAAGTTCTTTCCTCCTGTTTCACCAACCAGCCGTGGATAAGATTTGTAATTTGGTAAATTAGCTGAAACCTGCCCCCAAAGAGTATTGAATGTTGAATTTGATCCGGTAAAATGAATGCCAGCTAAATCAGGAGAATCAAGAACCGTTTTACCAATCATAGCACCGTTTCCAGGAATAAAGTTGACAACACCATCCGGCAGGCCCGCTTCCTGAAAAACTTTCATAAGGTAGTAATTGGATAATATTGAAGTGGTGGCAGGTTTCCATACGGTGGTATTCCCCATTAATACGGGTGCCATATTCAGATTGGAAGCAATAGAAGTAAAATTGAACGGACTCACTGTAAACACAAATCCTTCTAACGGACGGAACTCCATTTTGTTCAATTGGTTGAATGCAGATTGCGGTTGCATCTCATAAATGGAAGACGCAAAATATGCATTGAATTTAAGGAAATCGATCGTTTCACATACGGCATCAATCTCTGCCTGGTAGATATTTTTGCTCTGACCCAGCATGGTGGCTGCATTCATGATTGCTCGATATTTTCCTCCTATTAATTCCGCTGCTTTCAAAAGGATGGAAGCCCTGACAGTCCAGGATAATTCCGACCAAACCTTATGTGCTTTCAAGGCAGCTTCAATAGCCAGCTTAACTTCCTTTTCAGATGCTTTACTATACGTAGCCAGTACATGTTGATGAAGATGTGGCATGCGAACTTCTCCCTGGCTGTCAGTAATAATCTCTTTCCCTCCAATGATCAGAGGGATATGTATACGCTGCTGGCTTTGCCTTTGAAGTTCAATATCGAGGTTAATTCTTTCCTGGCTTCCTTCGAGGTATCCCAGCACAGGTTCATTCAGGGGTAAAGGAAAATTATAAATGGCATTATTCATAAAACATTGATTTATTGTTACACATTACGAATTGCACGTTTTTGCAATTCGTTGGCAAATGTATCAATATTTAATCTCAAAACAATTGAATACTCATTGATTTATCGGATGTTTTGCTTCAGTTCTCTGAGAATCCGATCAAAGCCATCTGCAATAATTTCATCATATTCCTGGTGGAACTTTTCAAAAGCCGCGATAATAATTTTTCCTTCCAGTGTAAGAACTGTATTTCCGCCATCAGCTCCTCCCCTTGTGGGTTTAATGAGTGCAAAGCCTAACTCATTTTCAATTTTTTTCAGGTTATCCCACGTCTTGCGATAGGTGAGTCCAAGCTTTTTCATGGCATCGTTTAACGACCCTGTTTCGGCTATTGCCCTAAGGAGTTCACATTTCTTATCTCCAAGCACTCCTACATGATCATCGGTTTCTAGCCAAATCTTATAATTTAGTCTCAGATGGTCCATCTTTGTGCTCATAGTTATTCGTTTTAAGTCCCGGATAATACTTTTCCTGGAAATGTGAATACTCTTCTTTCGTATTGATATTTAGCAATATCCGTGAATCCTTCCAAGCAATTTCTTTTCTCTCAAAGCTTTTTAATATTTCCCGAAAGTCCATACCTTCCGGATGGTCTGCTATATAGTTGACAATTTTCCTGCCCAACAGTACCGGATGACCGCCTTTACCCCCGAATGTAGGAACAATATATGATTCCGGAGTCAACAAGGAAACCAATTTATAGATCAGCTTTTTATCAACATAGGGGTTGTCCACATTATGGATCAGGCAAGCCGAATCTTTACTTAAGCTTTTAGCTGCAAGCCAGATGGAATAAAATCGTCCTTTTTTTGGCTCATTGTTTAGTAACCACCGTACCCGCGAAGGAAACGCTGAGGGTTCAATTGAGGAAGAATGAACAACAACTACTTCATTGTCTGACGTTTGCAAATATCCTTTGATCAGATACTCAAGAAAACTTTCCTGTGTATCCACCATCAGTGTTGCTTTAGGCATTCCCATTCTCTTCGACTCCCCGGCAGCCAGTATTATTACAGAGAGTTGTTCAAACGGACTCCGGTCAGCTGAGTTGAATGATGACTGAAAATATTGGCCCTCAGAATCTTCCAATCGATTAAGAATTTAGCAAAATGATTACAAAGCAAAACTATCACATCTCATTCAATTTATTCTAAATTTGATGTCCCAAATTATTGTTACCAATTAACTAGATTGTGTCTGATAAGTTTACCCCGATCCCGATAGAGCGGTTACTCTCACTTACCCTTGCCTGAAATAAATAACAAACGCTTTTTCGGCATCCCATCCAGCCTGTTCTTTCAACCCTCAGTAACCGATCCATTTAAACTGGAACGCTATCAAGTTGAATTGGAAACTCCTGTTGGTGTAGCTGCCGGCCCGCATACTCAGTTAGCCATCAATATCATAGCTGCCTGGCTATGCGGTGCAAGGTATATCGAACTAAAAACTATTCAGACACTCGATGAGTTGGAGGTTTCTAAACCCTGTATCGACATGCAGGACGAAGGATATAACTGTGAATGGTCGCAGGAATTAAAACTCCACGAATCATTCAGGGAATATCTCAATGCATGGATTATTATTCATATTCTTCGTAAAGAACTGAATTTTCCCGGAGGCATCGGCACCATCTTTAATATGAGTGTCGGTTATAATATGCAGGGGATCCTTAATGAAAATGTCCAGTGGTTTTTTCAGAAGATGCTGAACTGCAGCACTGAACTGGAAGAAGCCAGGCAAAAACTCCGCTCCTTTTATCCGGCAATTGATACTATCGATATCCCATCGCGAATTTCTGATAACATCACGCTTAGCACCATGCATGGTTGTCCGCCTGATGAAATCGAAAAAATAGGCTTGTACCTGCTGACAGAGAAAAAGTTACATACCACCATCAAACTGAATCCAACGTTGTTGGGTGCCTCAGAGCTTAGATCGATCCTGAACCATCATTCCGGTTTCCATACTGATGTTCCTGACCTCGCATTTGAACATGACCTGAAATACCCTGATGCACTGAACATTATCAGGCAACTGACTGAAACAGCCAGAATTGAGAACCTTCAGTTTGGGATCAAACTGACCAACACACTCGAAAGTCTTAACAACCGCCATGTTTTTAATGAAAAAGAAAACATGATGTATATGAGTGGCAGGGCTTTGCACCCAATAAGTATCAGGCTTGCCAGGAAACTTCAGCATGATTTTGAGGGAAAACTCGACATTTCGTTCTCTGCCGGTGTGGATTGCTTTAACATTGCAGACGTGATGGCTTGCGGACTAAAACCAGCCACAGTATGCAGTGATTTGTTGAAACCAGGAGGATATGGCAGGCTCTGGCAGTATTTTGAGAATATGAGAACAGAGTTCAGGGAGAAAAAAGCAGAATCTATTGCTGACTACCAGGTAATCCGGGCAGGAAGCACTTCAGAATCTGCTATTCTGGTGAACCTGGAAAGGTATGCAGAAGAAGTACTGACTATTCCGGCATACAAAAAGGATTTTCACGAACCAGACATCAAAACCGGCCGATCCCTGGGATATTTCGATTGTATCCATGCTCCCTGTGTTGATACCTGTCCTACCCACCAGGATATTCCAGCATATATGAATCAGACTGCTTTGGGTAACTTTACCAAAGCCCTTGAAATTATTCGTAATACCAATCCTTTTCCCGGGGTTACCGGAATGGTTTGCGACCATCCCTGCCAGTTAAAATGTACCCGCATCAATTACGACGAAGCCCTTCATATCAGGGATATCAAACGATTTAATGCTGAACAGGGAATCAGCAATTTGAGTAAGGTTCCCGATCTTTTGAAAGGAAAGAAAATTGCAGTGATCGGTGCAGGCCCGGCGGGCCTTTCCTGCGCCTGGTACCTAAGACAAGCCGGCCTGGAGGTTAATATTTATGAGCAAAAAACGGTCACAGGGGGAATGGTATCTGCCGCAATCCCTTCATTCCGGCTCACCAATGAGGTCATTGATAATGATATTAAAACAGTCCTGGCTTCAGGTGTTCACCTCCACCAGCAATATAAGATTACAAAAGATAATTTTTCTTCCATTAAGCAAGAGCATGACCTTGTCTTCATTTCTGCCGGGGCACAGCAATCAGTGAAACTGGAACTTGAAGGCATTGATGCTGAAGGAGTTATTGATCCCCTTGAATTCCTTTTTAGTGTAAAGGAGCAAAAATCAATTCTCAAAGGCAAAAATGTGGTAATTATTGGTGGCGGTAATACAGCAATGGACTCTGCACGGACCGCTTACCGGCTTGTCGGACCAGATGGATCTGTAACCATTATCTATCGCCGGACACGAAAAGAGATGCCTGCTGACAAAGGAGAAATCCAGGCAGTTCTTGAAGAAGGAATTCACCTGATGGAGCTTACACATCCCGAAAGAATTCATGCCCCTGAAGGAAAGGTAGAAGGTATTTATTGTTCGCGGAATATTTTGGCGATGAAAGGTAAAGACGGGAGACCGATACCCGTAAAAGTGCCTGGATCTGAGTTCCTGATCCCTTGTGATACCATCATTCCTGCCATTGGTCAGCAACTGGACATCGATTTTCTCGATTCAGAAGAACTTCGCACTTTGCCGGGAAGTTATAAAACGAAAAGTAAAGGGACCTATATCGGAGGCGATGCATTGAGAGGTGCTGCTACAGCCATTAATGCCATTGCTGATGGAAGACTGGCTGCCATTGAAATGCTTGCAGATATGAATCTTCATTCCCCTGCTGAAGAAATTTCAGGAATTGAAGAAATTGACCTACCTCAATTACTTCACAAGAAAGCCCAACGCGGTTATGGCATAAGACCTGCAGAAACTGATTTGTCTGATCGGCAAAATTTCAGTCTGGTGATGGAATCCTATTCCAAAAAGGATGCTATGGCCGAAGCTTCCCGGTGTCTGAGTTGCGATGTCATCTGCAATGTCTGCGTGAGTGTTTGTCCTAACCTGGCTAATTATTCCTACAAAATCGACCCTGTTCATTATCATCTTCAGAAAGCAGTTGTCTCTGAAAATGGAAGCATTGAACTTAAGGAAGACATGGATTTTATCATCACCCAGCCTTACCAGGTATTAAATATCCGCGATTTGTGCAATGAATGCGGAAACTGCACCACCTTCTGCCCTACAAAGGGTAAGCCGTACATGGATAAACCCGGCTTATGCCTCTCTATTGAATCGCTGAACAATGAAAGTGAAGGATATTTTCTGAGCAGGCTTCCTAACAGGGATGTGCTGATTTTCAAACATCATGAAAGCATCCGCACTCTCACTCTTATTGATGGCCTATATATCTATGAAACAGACCAGGTAAAGGCCAGTATCCAGCCTGAAGATTTTAGTATCCTGGACGTTCAGTTCCTTACTCCATGCGTAAAAGAATGCCAGTTTAACATTGCTGCTGAGATGAGCATCCTTATGAAAGGTGCCCTAGAACTGCAAAGCTAAAAACCCATAATTCCACAAAAAGATAACAGGAAATTACCCTATTAATTCAATGCTATGATTCAGATTACCAACAAAGTAGAGAATTCATCCGTACTTCAGAAAGCCATTGACCGTTTTAGGGAAAAAGGAGTAATTCTCCCCACCTTTGCCCAGATGCAGAATCCTGAACTGATCCCGGGAAAGATAAAGGATCAGCTGAAAAACATTGGACTCTGGGACCTTCATCCTCTTAACCTGTTCCGGATTACATGGAAAAATGAGCCAGTTACCAAAGGAGGATTATATGGCCACCCGAATTATATTGAATTACCCAAATCACTTACAGGTATAGATGCCAGACTGATTGTAATGCTTGGGAAATGGTTTCCGACAGGAGCCCATAAAGTAGGCGCTGCCTATGGTTGCCTGGCACCAAAAATCATCACCGGACAGTTTGATCCTACCTATCACAAAGCGGTATGGCCTTCGACTGGAAATTATTGCCGTGGTGGTGCCTTCGATTCCTATCTTATGGGAGTAACTGCTGTTGCCATCCTGCCGGAAGAAATGAGTGCCGAACGTTTTGCATGGCTTAAAGACATTGGTGCTGAAGTAATTGCAACTCCAGGCTGCGAATCGAATGTTAAAGAGATCTATGATAAATGCTGGGACATTAAACGAAACCGTGAAGATTGCATGATCTTTAACCAGTTTGAGGAATTTGGAAACAGTTGCTGGCACTATGAAGTTACCGGGCATGCCATCGAAGAACTTATTCACCTTGTTGCTGGTAAAGATGCCCAGCTTTCAGCCTACATTTCTGCTACAGGTTCCGCTGGTACCATTGCTGCCGGCGACTATCTCAGAACCCGCTACCCGCGCATGAAAGTAGTTGCTTCTGAAGCGCTGCAGTGCCCTACCCTGCTGATGAATGGATTTGGTGGACACCGGATTGAAGGTATCGGCGACAAGCATGTTCCATGGATTCACAATGTGCGTAATACTGATGTAGTTACCGCTATTGACGACGAGTACTGTATGAGGTTGCTACGCTTATTCAATGAACCTGACGGCAAGAAATACCTTGTTTCTTGCGGGGTTGAACAACAACTGGTTGACCAACTGTACACAATTGGCATTTCAGGAATAGGGAATATCCTCTCTGCTATCAAAACGGCTAAATATTTCGAAATGGATGGCCAGGATGTGATTGTCACCATTGCTACTGATTCCTCTGAAATGTATGGCTCCAGGATTAAAGAACTTGAAGCTGAAAGAGGCAGCTACACTCCTGTCCAGGCTGCTAAAGATCATGAAAAATGTATGCTGGGCACAACTACCGATTATATGAAGGACCTCATCTACCAGGATCAGAAGGCCATTCATAACCTTAAATACTTCACATGGGTTGAACAACAGGAAAAGGATGTGGAAGATTTGAGGCAATTGTGGTACGACAAAAATATATGGGCAGAACTGTTTAAACAACCCCAAGCCTGGGATGAACTCATCAATGAATTCAATGAGCGCACAGGACTTCTGAAAAATATGTAACTTGCAGTATGAGTTACAAGTATATTTACCGCTGCACGGATTGCGAATCTGAATGGGAACCTACAGAAACCAGGTATCTCTGTCCAAAGTGTGCTGCCACCAACACCCTCGGACAACCAGCCAAAGGGGTTCTTCATGTAGTCTATGATTATCCGGCAATCTACAGGCAAGCAGGCAATTCAGGACTCTTCAGCAAACTTGAAAGCCTGGAATTTCTGCCCCTTCTTCCCATTGAAACCATCGAGTCTTTACCACCTCTAAGAGTTGGTAAAACCCCTTTATACCGTTTTAAACGCTCTCTGGCAAATGGAGAATCATTTACTCTCCTCCTAAAAGATGATTCTCAAAATCCCACATTCTCGTTTAAAGACAGAGCCAGTGCACTGGTTTCTGCCTGGGCGAAAGAAAATGGCATTGAAGTGATTGTAGCAGCTTCCACCGGGAATGCAGGATCCTCATTAGCAGGTATTTGTGCATCCCAGGGACAGAAGGCTGTAATATTTGTCCCTGCCAAAGCCCCCATTGCAAAACTTACACAGATCATGATGTATGGAGCCCGTATCGTGCCGGTTGACGGTAACTATGACCTGGCTTTTGATCTGAGTATTAAGGCAACTGAGCTTTTCGGCTGGTATAACCGGAATACAGCCTTCAATCCCCTCACTATAGAGGGAAAGAAAACAGTCTCATTTGAGATATTCTCTCAACTGAAAGGCCGGTTACCTGACCGAATATTTGTCCCGGTGGGCGATGGAGTCATCATTTCGGGAGTATATAAAGGCTTATGGGATCTGATGCAACTTGGATTGATCAACCGGATTCCTGCCATTGTTGCCGTCCAGGCAGAAGGAAGTTGCAACCTGATCAGGAATATTGAAAATGAAGACTTTATCAGCACTCCATCAGACACTATTGCAGATTCCATTTCGGTTGATATTCCCCGAAACTATTATATGGCAAGGAAATACCTGCTTGAAAATAACGGAGAATGGATCACTGTAAGTGACCAGGAAATTCTTGATGCTTCAAAGAAGTTATCAGCAGAAACGGGTATTTTCACAGAACCAGCCGCTGCCTGTGCTTATGCCGGGTTGGAGAAATATAACAAAGCATCCCGGTTGGCTCCAGGTTCTGAAAACCTGGTCTTGCTCACCGGATCTGGATTAAAAGACCTGAATGCGGTTCAACAGATCTTATCTCTTCCCGAACCCATTCAACCTGATCCTGAAGCACTTAAAAATTATTTTCTTACAAAAAACTAAATTACCGGAATGATTAGCTTCTTCCTGAATGATAAACCTGTGGTCTACCATGGAGATGAGGAAATTACCTTACTGAATTACCTAAGGCTACAGCAAGGAATCACCTCTGTAAAGGATGGCTGTTCAGGACAAGCCAGTTGTGGAGCATGCATGGTTGAAATAAACCAGAAAGCAAAGTTGTCCTGTACCCAAAAAATGAAATTCCTTGAGAATGCACAAGTCATCACAATGGAGGGTATTCCCGTTGAGGTAAGGGACGTGATTGCAAAAGCTTATGTTGAAAAAGGAGCTGTGCAATGTGGTTTCTGCACACCTGGCTTAATCATGCGAACCAAGGTTCTTTTTGCAGAAAACCCGCTTGCAGACAGGCAGCAAATAGCCAAAGCCATCAACCTGAATATGTGCCGCTGTACCGGGTATATCAAAATCATTGATGCCATTGAGCAATCACTAAAACAATTAAAATCAGGCAACTCGGAAACAAATCATACCTGGCAGTCAGGAATCGGCCAGTTTTTACCCAAATATGAGGCATATGAAACGGCCATAGGTCAGCGAAAGTTTGTTAACGACCTGCATTTTGAAGGCCTCTTGCATTCGGCTTTACGCTTTACTGACCACCCAAGAGCACGGATTATCCGCATTGATACCGAGAAAGCACGCAATTATCCGGGTGTCAAAGCAGTTTTTACTGCCCAGGATATCCCGGGGGAACGGTTTACAGGCCTGATTTTCAGCGATTGGCCTTTGATGATCAGGGAGAATGAAATAACAAGGTATATTGGTGATGTACTGGCTGGTGTTGTTGCTGATGATGAAGCTACTGCCCGGTATGCTGCCGGGATGATCGAAGTAGAATATGAAATTCTGGAACCTGTCTCAGATGCCCGACTGGCTATCACTTCTTCCTCACCAAAAGTGCATGAAGACAAGTCTAACCTACTGGAATCGTGTATAATAAAGCGGGGCGACTCCATTCAGGATGTTTTCGACAGTACAGCCTATACTGCAAGGGGACAATATGAAACCCAACGAATTGAACATGCCTTTCTTGAAACCGAAGCAGCTGTTGCTCTTCCTGATGGAGATGGTATACACCTATACAGCCAGGGACAAGGCATTTATGTTGACCAGCGACAGGTTGCCTCAATCCTGGGACTTGACGAAGATCAGGTAAGAGTGACATTGGTTCCCTGTGGCGGCGGCTTTGGAGGCAGGGAAGACATGACCGTGCAGGGGCATGTGAGTTTATTTGCGTGGAAATTAAAACAGCCGGTAAAACTTCATCTTAGCAGGGAAGAATCCATTATCATGCATCCCAAACGTCATCCTGTGAGCATGGATATCAAGATTGCCTGTGATAAAAATGGCATTCTGACAGGCCTGAAACTGAGGGCTATCGGGGATAGTGGCGCATATGCCTCGGTCGGAACCAAAGTAATGGAGCGGGTTGCAGGGCATGCTGCAGGTGGATATCATATTCCAAATGTTGACATTGAAGCTCTTACCGTTTATACCAACAATATTCCTTCAGGCGCTATGAGAGGATTTGGGGCGAACCAGGTTGCCTTTGCCCTCGAAAGCTGTATTGATGAACTTTGTGAGAAAGGTAAATTTGACCGTTGGCAATTTAGGTTTGATAATGCCCTGGATACCGGGAAAATGACCTCTACCGGGCAGGTTCTCGGGGAAGGTGTCGGAATCAAAGCCTGCCTTCTGGCACTGAAAGAGCAATTCTACTCATCAAAATACGCTGGATTGGCAACCGGAATAAAGAACTCAGGGGTTGGGAATGGAATGGCTGATTTTTGTGATGTTAAGATCCAATTCCGGTCCAAGGACAGTATATCGATTGAACATGGCTGGACAGAAATGGGCCAGGGTGTTCACAATATGGCCATTCAGACCCTGCACCAGGAAACGGGGCTGCCTGCAGAATTCATGAGTGTGAATGTGGATACCAATGCAGAAATTCCGACAGGAATGACTACATCTTCCAGGGCTACCGCTTTGCTTGGAAATGCCATTATCGATGCAGCCATCCGAATTAATGCAGACCTCGAAAATTCAACCATTGAAGAACTGGTTGGTAAAAAGTATGAAGGCAGGTATATATGTGACTGGACCACAAAGCCCGGCGCAAAAGTTGACAGGATTATTACGCATTATTCCTATGGCTATGCGGCTCAACTGGCGATTCTTGATGAACAGGGAAACCTGGCAAAGGTCATTGCCGCGCATGATGCAGGGAAAATAATGAACCCGGTGCTTTTCGAAGGTCAGATACAGGGTGCGGTGCATATGGGAATTGGTTACGCTCTTACTGAAGACCTTCCGATGAAAGACAGTCGATTAGTTAGCACTAAACTGCGCGATTGTGGGGTGATCCCATCTGATAAAACGCCTGAAATCATTGTAATTGGAATTGAAGAAAAAGATCCTGTCGGGCCTTATGGAGCAAAGGGTATAGGCGAAATAGGCCTGGTACCCACCGCAGCAGCTATTGCAAATGCACTATACACATTTGATGGAATAAGGAGAACACGGCTACCCATGAAACCAGGCAAAACAAAGGAATCAAAAAACAGATAACTAATAATAAATTCAAACTCTAAATAAATATCACTGACAATTAAATGATTAACTTATAAATCAAATTTATATGGCTACACTTCAGCAAATCGAGCAATTTACTGCTCAGCACCATATTGCCATTGCTGGGATATCCAGGACTCCGCATAAATTTGGTAACAATGTGGCAAAAGAACTAATTAAACAAGGATATACTATCTATCCCATAAGTCTTCATCTGACCGAATTTGAAGGCAAAACCTGCTATAAAAGCATTGACGACCTGCCAGATAAAGTAACCTCTATCTTCATCTCCACAAAAGCGGTCCAGACTAAGGAACTACTGGCTGAAGTTAAGAAAAAAGGCATCCAGCATATTTGGCTGCAGCAGGGATCAGCTGATGCTGAACTGTTACTTTCGGTAAAAGATGCAAAGGAAAATATTATCAGCGGTTTATGTTTGCTAATGTTTACTAAACCTGCACATTTTATGCACCGCACGCACGCATTTTTCAAGAAGACTTTTGGCAGCTATCCAAAATATGCATAAGAAACTAAGTGTTGACGAGAATGTATGCTCTGATGTTGCAGAACTTCTTAGACGTTTGCCACTGAGGGCATCTTTCTATGACCGTCCATTCCTCAGTGTGAAAGCAGATACAGAGCTTAAGCTGAGAGGTTTCTTCTTTGCTGTGGCCATCTGTCATCAAACATATACCCTGCATCACAAAACTCTGAATATTTTTGGCTGGGATTACCTTGAATACTCCTTTCATAAGCTTATCGCCGAAAACCATAGCTTTCTTCAACCAGGACACCTTTCTGGATTTCCTAAAAATCAGATCATAAAGGAGTTAGCAGAATTCTTTTCTCCTGATTCTGATGCCGGTACAAGCACCCTGGATAGCATTGATGAAAGAGTTGACTTGCTCCTTGAACTTGAACAGTTTGTGGATCAGCATTTTCAATCAAGCTATCTTAATTTGGTTACATCAACCAACAACTATTTGATTAACAATAATAAAGGTTATTACGAAATTCTTCCTTTAACCTCCGCATTTTCAGATCCTTTAAGGAAAAAGATTACCTTCCTGTTAAAATTGCTTGAAGAGGCGAAATTGATTACCATTCAGGATCCTGAGCATTTTATCCCCATCATGGATTATCATATGCAAAGAGTGTTAATGCGGTTGGGCTGTGTTCAAATCAATGATGAAGAATTAAAAAATAATCTCATCAACCGGAATGAAATAGACGATGATTCCGAAGTCCGTTTAGCCTGTATAAGGGCCTTTGAAATTATCTCCAGACTTTCAGGCCATCCGGTTACCAAAATGAATGATTTCTTCTGGTCGCTGGGAAGAAGCTGCTGCAATGAGTCTCCACTTTGTGAGTTTCACCATTGCGAGAAAACGCCCTGTACATTTTTTGAAATAGTTGATCTAAAAGAACATAAAGACTGTTACTTCAAGTCCTGCTGCAAGGGTTACAGTGATCCTTCCGTCAGGAAATTGTGGCAACCTGTTATTCAAACTCATTACTACTAAGAACTATGCTGTTACTCAAAAACGGAACATTTATCCATTGGGATACCCTGGAATTTTCCAATTCTGACATACTGGTCTTGCCGGGTAAAGAGGGTAAACTTATCCTGAATCCAGGCATGGATGAATCAGCCGGTGCACAGGAAATTGACTGCAATGGACAATTCATTACCCGGTCGTTTGCCTGCGGACATCATCATGTTTATTCGGCCCTTGCAAGAGGAATGGGAGCCCCAAAGAAAAATCCTGAAAACTTCAATGAGATTCTTCAATACATCTGGTGGACATTGGACAAAGCACTGGATGAAGAGATGATCTACTCAAGTGCTTTGGCAACTGCCATGGCCTGTGCAAGGAATGGTGTCACCTTCGCCATCGACCACCATGCATCCCCGAATTCAATACCGGGCAGTCTTTCTGTGATCGCTGAGGCTTTTGAGAAGGTTGGAGTAGGACATCTGCTCTGTTATGAAATTACCGACAGGGATGGCATGGAGAAGTCAACTCAAGGCCTAAGAGAAACCGAACAATATTTATCAAAACACCAGGGACTTGTTGGCTTGCATGCTTCCTTTACTGTTGGGGATCATACATTGAATCAGGTAGTTAAACTGGCCGAAGCCACAAATTCGGGTATACATGTCCATGTAGCTGAAGCGCTCTCAGACCAGGAGCACAGCATGGCAACCTATGGTAAAAGAGTAGTAGAACGCTTTGCTGAAGCAGGTGTCCTTCAGTTTCCAAAAACCATTTTAGGCCATTGCCTTCATCTGAGTGAACATGAAAGAGGCTTGATATCCGGTTCCAATGCCTGGGTAGTAGAGAATATGGAGAGCAATCTCAATAACGGAGTGGGCTTTTTTAATGGTAAAGGTTTGGGTGAACGGATTATGCTAGGGACAGATGGTATGCATAGCGACATGCTAAGAAGTGCAAAATCAGCATTTTTCAGTGGACATCTTCATGAAAATATCGACTATGCCGAAACCTACAGGCGGTTCAGAAATGTGCACAATTATCTGGATAACAATAATTTCACAGGAGATTCCGATAATAACCTGGTGATCCTCGATTATAATACCCCTACTCCACTCACAGCCAACAATTTCCTGGGCCATTTCCTGTTTGGGATTGAAAGCAGTCATGTTAAGCATGTGATAGCCAATGGTAAATTAATCGTGGAAGACAGGGAAATAGTAACAGTGAATGAGGAAAACATTCTGAATGAATCCCGTAAACAGGCTGAAAGGTTATGGAAACGAATGTCAGCCTGATAAACAGGCAGTACCTTATCTGCAATGGCCTGATTGTCAATCCTGACAAGTCGGAATATGCAGATATTGCCACGGAAAACGGGAAGATTATTGCCTTAGGGAAGCTAAATCCTTCAGAATACGCTGGATTTGAATACATTGATGCAAGTGGTAAACTCATCTTCCCCGGAGGTATCGACCCACATGTTCATTTCGCTCTGCCAACCCCGGCCGGAAACTCATGCGATGATTTCTTAAGCGGAAGCAGGGCTGCTTTATCCGGTGGCACCTCAGCCATTATTGATTTTGTTACCCCTAAACGGGGACAATCCCTTATTGAAGCCTACCATCTTCGGCAAAAAGAAGCTGAATCCAGTTTGTGCAGCTATAAACTGCATATGGGTATCAGCGAATGGAATGAAACGGTTAAACAGGAAGTTATTCAATGCATCCGTGAATTAGGTATTAAATCATTTAAAGCTTACCTGGCCTACAAGACTTCCATCGGGATCAGTGTTGATGACCTCAGGCAGCTCATGCTGGTTGTTGGTGAAGAAGGGGGAATTGTTCTGGTACATTGTGAAGAAGGAGACAAAATCAGTGAACTTCAGAAAAAGTATATTTCTGAAGGAAAGACTCATGCCGCATATCATGCACTTTCGCGTCCGCCGGAGACTGAAATCAATGCAATCAATCAGGTTATCAGGTTTTCAGAGGAGACCTCCTGTCCTGCCTATATCGTGCATATTTCAACAGCTGAAGGAGCCAGGAATGTAAGAATGGCAAAGGAAAAGGGCTTGAAAGTGTATGGTGAAACCTGTATTCAGTACCTGATGCTGAATGATGAGGTATATAATCCTGACAAGGATAATTATCAGGTATTTCCTTACGTGATATCCCCTCCCATCCGCTCAGAAGAAAACAGGACAGGGTTATGGGAAGAACTGCTGAAAGGAGCAATTGACACCATTGCCACAGATCATTGCCCGTTTAATACTTTCGGACAGAAAGACAAAGGACTGGATGATTTCACGAAGATTCCCAATGGAGCTGGTGGAGTGGAATTCAGAATGGGCTTGATGTACACTTTCGGCGTGCTCACAAAAAAAATCAGCCTGCAACAGATGGTATGTCTCACTTCAACCAACGCAGCCCGAATCTTTGGCTGGGGTGATAAAAAAGGAAAATTAAAAGTAGGATTTGATGCCGACCTTCTGATCTGGGTTCCAGAACCCACGGGAATTATAAGCCAAAAGGATCAGTATCAGCGGTGTGATTCCAATATCTATGAAGGTATACACATCAGTGGAAAAGTATTTGATATAATCGTGAGCGGGCATCACTGAGTGTGTTGAAAAAGAGGCAAATAATCACTATATTTGAGAGTATAAATAAACACGTTATTGATTAAACGCTTGTATCGCCTCCTTTTCTATCCTATCTGAGATATACTTCTATTGTTCCATGCTTCTCAGAAAACCCAAGGCCATGAAAGCTGCATCTTTGATCATCTTGCTTGCGATATTCGTTTATTTCACCGGAAATACACAAGTTAGCTCAGTTTCGCCAACAGACATTATCACTGATTTTCACCACGATACCTCCCCCGCACTTTGCGACATGCCATTGATTTTGCCAGGAGAGAAAACGTCCAGGTGGAAAAACAATGAAATCCCTAACCAGCCCTTTTCTGCACAATGGGCTGGATATCAAGGTTCTGACGGACGCGTTTTTGAGCAGGATCCTGCTATTCAGGATTTTATGGGATTGGAAGCACCGGTAAGTACAATCCTCAATTATGATGGCATTCCCGGAAACGGCACCAACGCCCCTCCCGACCCTGTAGGTGATGTTGGCATGAACCATTATGTACAAGCTGTCAATACCTCTTTTGCAGTGTACGAAAAAACCGGGAACCTTGTGTATGGACCGGCAAGCCTTGGAACCATCTGGCAGGGATTTCCGGGAGGCTATACCACTGATGGTGACCCTATTGTGCTATACGATCAGCTTGCCGGAAGATGGATCATGAGCCAGTTTTCGTTACCAAACTATCCTAATGGCCCGTATTATGAACTCATTGCTGTTTCTCAAACCGAAAGTCCATTGGGGGCCTGGCACCGGTATGCCTTCCAGTTCAGCAAAATGCCTGACTATCCCAAATTTGGTGTGTGGCCGGATGGATATTACTTTTCAGCAAAATCATTTTCAGGCACTAACTGGCAGGCCCATGGTGCTGTTGGGCGGGATTCAAGCTTGCTGGAGGTACGCCCGGATGATTATGTTTCAGCAGGAAACATCCCTGAAACAAATGCTGCCAGCCGACCTGGATGGTACTGCCGGCCCAGCAGGTTCCCCCGGTCTTTTCATCATGGTGAGCGACGATGCCATGGGCGATACGACCGATCATCTCATGATCTATCAACTCCATACTGATTGGCAAAATATAGCAAATACCTCATTCACAGGACCATTAATACTTAATACATTGGCTTTCGACCAGACACTCTGCTCGCAGGGGATATCCTGTATTCCGCAAAAAGGAACAGGCCAACGCCTGGATGCACTTTCCAACTTATGCCAGCTCAACCGGAATTTGGACCGATGCTTGTAAATCTCCGTTGAAGCCGGATAATAACCTGCATGCACGTGGTGTGAAAGAGGCGCACCAGCGGTATGCGAAATTTTCCTCAATGGCGAGGAATAGTGATCCCAGGACTTATGTCGATGCTTGAAGAAATTGTTTTACCGGGTTAGGTTCCAGGGATTATCCTGGGGGTTACTCTCAATGAATGTGCCGCGGGGATGCAACCTTCTGGTAAACGATACCACCAATATTGACGGGCAGGCAAGCCAGGCTTTGTTTAGCCATGGCTCCCCCTTTACGGTGGGGAAGTGTGATATGCCGGCAACCCGCCCGGTTTCTGAAAATCAGGAGTTGGTGAGCACAGATTCAGCTTGAGGCTCGAATTGAGGCAGGCATATATCTGTGCATGTTCACTGCCGGAAACAGCAAAGAACTACACAAACTAATAAGGATCAGATAATTAGAGAACCCTAGGGGAATTCTTATCAGCAACTTCCCGAAGCACCCGGGCAGGATTTGCAAAACGGTTGGTAAGCATCATCGCAGCAATGATATAAGGCTTAAATCCGGCTTGTTTATATAAGGGCACCCTGTACCTTTCGAAAACAGAGGCAGCAACTTCACCCTGCTTGCAGCTAACACCGGTGATATCTGCAGGTAAGCAATGCAGGTAAAGGGCTTTAGCATCCTTTGTAAGCTTCATTTTATCCTCTGTACATTCCCAATCCATGAATTTTGCATTATTTGCAAGGCATTCCTTCTCAAGGGATTTCAATCCATCATGGTCTGAAGCCCTAAGCAGGCTGGTTCTTCTTTCCATCACATGATAGGGAGCCCAGCTTTTGGGGTAAACTATATCAGCACCCTTGAATGCTTCTTCCATGGAATTTGACACTTTAAAGCTTCCACCACTTTCAGCAGCCTGCCTTCCCGCTGTTTCAACCACTTCAGGAATTAAACCGTACCCTTCGGGATAAGCAAGTTCCACATCCATACCGAAACGAGTCATCAGTCCTATAATACCCTGAGGAACAGAAAGTGGCTTTCCATAGCTTGGTGAATATGCCCAGGTCATGGCAATCTTCTTTCCTTTCAATGCATCCAGGGAGCCAAAAACAGATTTTAGGTGCAGAAGGTCAGCCATACTTTGCGTAGGATGATCAATATCGCATTGAAGGTTAACAATGCCTGGACGCTGCGGAAGAACACCATCGGCAAAGGCTTCATCAAGTGCTGCGCCTACTTCACGCATATAAGCATTCCCGGCTCCAAGGTACATATCGTCGCGAATTCCAATGATATCACTTAAGAAAGAGATCATTGCAGAAGTCTCCCTAACAGTTTCGCCATGAGCAATTTGCGATTTCCCTTCATCCAGGTCCTGAACAGCAAGTCCCAGCAAATTTGCCGCAGAAGCAAATGAAAACCTTGTCCGGGTTGAATTATCCCTGAACTGAGAAATGGCCAGTCCTGAATCAAAAACCCTGGCTGAAATATTATTGTCACGAAGTGATTTTAAGGCTTCTGCAACTGCTAAAATCGTTTTCAGGTCAGCAATTGATTTTTCCCAGGTGAGAAGAAAATCCTTTTGGTATAATTGTGAACTAAGAGCGTCCAGTTCTGTTAAATTCTTTTGAAAATTCGGGTTCATATCCGCTATCTATTTATGTTTTTTTTAATTACCTTGTTTTCAGACTTTTACAGGAGGTTTGCAAAAATCATTCAGCCAAAGTCACTTTTTTTTTTTGATTATATGGTGTAGGCCAAAGCTGCATAAAATGCTGAGGCAGCAACCAGGTCACTAACAGGAACTTTCTCATTCGGGGCATGAGCCAGTACTTCATTTCCCGGGCCGAATCCGATACAAGGTATCTTGTAATAACCATTAATGGTAACCCCATTGGTCGAGAAAGTCCATTTATCAACCAGGGGAGCCTTGTTGAACAAGCCGGTAAATGCTTTCGCGGCGCTTACAACCAAAGGATGACTTTCTTCAATCTTCCATGTGGGATAATACTTTTCCATGCCATATCTCAAACCGGTAAAGGCTGTCTCCTCATATTGCAATATCTCAACAGTAGCATCCATATCTTTCACAATTTCCATCACCTCAGCAAGAGCCGATTCTTTTGTCTCGCCCCAGGTCAATCTGCGGTCCAGGTGGATTTTCGCATAATCAGACACTGCACATAATGAAGGACTGCCTGATATGAATTCCGATAAGGCCACACTCCCTTTACCAAGGAAAGGATCAGAAGACAGGCGTTCATTCAGCTTTTCTATTTCCAGGCATGCCCTGGAGGCCGTGTAAATAGCATTTTTACCTCTTTCAGGAGCAGATCCGTGCGCTGACACACCTTTGAAAGTGATTTCTATCTCCATTCTCCCCCTGTGCCCCCTGTATATATTAAGGTTGGTTGGTTCTGTAATAACCACAAAATCAGGCTGGATACCTTCTTCTTCTACAATATATTTCCAGCAAAGTCCATCGCAATCCTCTTCAATCACAGAGCCTGTAAAATACAACGTAAGGTCCATATCAAAAGCAAGCTCTTTCAGAATGCGACCTGCCGTAACAAAAGCAGCCGGGCCACCTTTTTGGTCGACAGTACCTCTGCCAAATACAAATCCGTCCTTAATTTCACCCGAAAAAGGGTCAGAAGTCCAGTTGGCAGCATTCCCAACATCCACAGTATCAATATGGCCATCGAAAGCCAATATTCTTCTCCCGTTTCCTATTCTTCCGATCACATTCCCTAATCCATCAATCCTGGCTTCATCAAAGCCTGCTTCAAGCATCTGTCGTTTAAGTTCTTCCGCTACCCCTTTTTCACCCAGGCTCAACGACTTCTGACGTACCAGTTTTGAAAGATTAGTGGCTGTATAATCAGCATACTTTGCTGATAACTCATTGATTTTTAAAAGAATATCATTCATTTTCGTTACTTTCTATTTTGATCAAAGTTAGAAAATATTGTTTACATCCACTTATGCTTTTATGGAGTTGTTCTGTTATAAATAGAAGGCATTAAGGGGAGTTATTTTCAGTTTCCTTAACCTGACCACATGCTCATTCAGGCAGAGTTCCTGACGTCAATGAGTTTTGCCAGGATACTGACGGCAATTTCCTGTGGAGTTTCGGCATTCATTTTCAGTCCGATTGGCATATCTACGGTATCTAACTCCTCCTTTGGTCAGCAGGTTTTCTTCCTGGAAACGCTTTCTGAGTAAGGCGATTTTCCGGCCACTGCCAATCATCCCAATGTAATGATGGGGTTTTCTCGCAACCCGGGCAAGGATATCTTCATCATAAGAATGCTTTGGAGTCACAATCACCAGGTATGACTGACTGTTGAACGGAATTTGCTCAATAGCTTCGAAATAGTCCAGGTTTAAGAGTGTACATGAAGGAAAGTCCTCATTAAATATTTCAGGCCGGGGGTCGATGATGGTAACATTAAAACCCAGGTCCACAGCCATTTTTGATAAAGCACGTCCTATGTGCCCTCCTCCGAAAATATAAAGATTCTGCGACTGGCAGATGGGTTCAAGATAAACCTCCATTTCTCCGCCACAATGCATATTAAGGTCATCCTGAAGATGAAAGGCAAACTTCTGAGGTTTTCCGCCCGACATCAATTCCAGGGCTTTACTTGTGACATCTTTTTCTACAGAGCCCCCTCCAATTGTTCCCCAGACTGTGCCATCAGCAAAAACAAGCATTTTGGAACCCGCTTTCCTTGGAGTGGAACCGGAGGATGTAATCACAATGCAGAGCACAGCCGGCCTTCCTGTAGATTTTATTTCCTCAATTTTCTGATAGATACTATGCATAATCCTATCTTCTCTCTTTTTTGCAAAGCTACGGAAGGCAGTTCAAAAACACATATGATAACATAAATTTAGCTTATTTTGCAATTGAGTTGAGTTCAGGGTCAATCAGGAAAAAAATTTCTCAGGATAACCGTTTTCAAAAAACCAATTCAATGAAAACCTTTCTTTCTATCCTTCTTTTTTCACTCTTACTATTGGAGTGAATGCCCAGCAGTTCCCCGACAATAGTCTCGGCAATGTGAAAAAAATGTCGCGCAAAACCAACCAGGTTACTTTCGAAACCACTAATGGGATTGCTGTTGTGACAGTATATTCACCGGAAATTATCAGGATCAGTATTTCAAAATCTGCTATTAAGGAAGATCATTCCTATGCAGTGATTGCAGTACCTCAAACCTGCCAGGTAAAGATTCTGGAGACAGAAGGTTTAACTCTCATAAAAACTGATGCCCTGCAACTTGAAGCATCCATGAGCCCTCTCCGGTTCACGCTTAAGGATAGTAAAGGAAATCTTCTGAACCAGGATGAACCGGCATTTGGCACCACCTGGGTTGGAGAAGAAGTAACAACTTTCAAGAAAATGCAGGAAGGTGAGAAATTCATTGGTCTTGGCGAGAAAACCGGCAACCTCGACCGCAGAGGCGAAGGCTATGTGAACTGGAATTCTGATACTCCAGGCTATACTGTTAACCAGGATCCGATTTATGCCTCATTTCCTTTTTATATTGGCATCCACCACCAGGTGAGCTATGGGGTATTCTTCGATAATACCTTTAAAAGCTATTTTAATTTCGGTGCTTCCAATGACAGGTATTCTTCTTTTGGAGCAGATGCAGGAAATATGAATTATTACCTTATCGGTGGAGAAAGCATAGCAAAAATCATTGAAAACTACTCCTGGCTTACAGGTCGTATGCCCATGCCTCCAATTTGGGGATTGGGATATCAGCAAAGCAGATGGAGTTATTTTCCTGATACCGAAGTCCTTAACCTTGCAACAAGTTTCAGGGAAAAGAAATTTCCTCTGGATGTTTTATACCTTGACATTCATTATATGGATGCCTATAAAGTATTTACCTGGCATCCTGAACGTTTCAAACAGCCCGCTTCCATGGTGGAACAACTCAGGAAAATGGGCATCAATACTGCCGTGATCATCGATCCGGGCATCAAGGTCGAAAAGGGTTACCATGCATATGAAGATGGCGTGAAGAACCAGATGTTCCTGAAGTATCCTGACGGAACCAATTATACAGCACAGGTATGGCCCGGATGGTGCAATTTCCCTGATTTTACCAAACCCGCAGCACGCCAATGGTGGGGTGAACAGTTTAAAGGGAATGTTGAAACAGGCGTAACAGGCTTCTGGAACGATATGAATGAGGTAGCTTCCTGGGGTGGAGGAAAAACATCCTCTATAGTCAGGTTCGACTGGGAAGGTAAAGGGGCATCCTACAGGGAAGGAAAAAATGTTTACGGGATGCTTATGTCAAAAAGCACTTATGAAGGAACCAAAGCGTTGATGAACAAGAGGCCTTTGATCCTGACGAGGGCTGCATTTTCAGGGGCACAACGATATACAGCCATCTGGACAGGAGACAATGTAGCCAGTGAAGAACATATGATGCTTGGATGCCGGCTTGTTAATTCTCTGGGTATCACAGGTATGCCATTCTGTGGCACTGATGTGGGCGGTTTTATGACAGCAGATGCCAGTTCTGACCTTTTTGCCAGGTGGATTTCCATCGGCACTTTTACTCCATTCTTCAGGGTTCATAAACATTATGACTTCAAACGCTCTGAGCCCTGGTCATATGGCCCCTTCACTGAAACCTATGCAAGAAATTACATTTCGCTCAGATATAAGCTCCTCCCCTACATTTACTCTGCTTTCTATGAAGCCCACACGACCGGTATGCCTATCAACCGCTCACTGGTTATTGATCATACTTATAATGAAAAATGCTGGTATTATGCCTATCAGCATCAGTTTATGTTCGGCCCCTCCCTGCTGGTTGCCCCTGTTGAGAGCACCAAGCAGCTTACACAGGTTTATCTCCCCGAAGGAACCTGGTATGACTTCTATACAGGCAAACAATATACTGGTGACCAGGAAATCATGGTTGAATGTCTCATTGATAAGTTGCCGGTATTTGCTAAGGGTGGAAGTTTCATCCCCATGCAGACACTCGTACAGAGTACTTCAGAAAAGCCTTCAGATACACTTTTTATCCATGTTTACAATGGAACAGAAGCCGGACAATTCCTATATTATGAGGATGATGGAGTGAGCCTTGAAAATGAAAATGGCAAATTCATGACCCGAAAATTCGAATTTGATCCCGTGGCAAAACAAATCTCTGTTAAATCAGCTGAAGGGCCTTACAAAAGCCAATTCAAAGTACTGGCACTGATCCTGCATGGATTTGAGGCTAACCCGACTTTAAAAGTTGATGGAACAGTTAATAAAGGGGTAAAACAATCATTGGATATCCTGACAGCCTTAAATGAAAAGGATCCTTTGGCTACTTATGCAAGGAAATTTGTGCAGGAGGTAACGGTCATTACCTTCAATGATAACAATGGAAGTCATACCCTGAGCTGGTAGTAATTGTAAATAACGCGAATCAAGCGTTGAATATTTAATTGATTGATTTACTTTGTATAAACCTGACAGGTTTTGGAAACCTGTCAGGTTTAAGCAAAGTAAGATCAACTAGTCAAATTCAACCCTTGATTCGTATAAATAGTTGAAATGTCCGGAATTTACTATTCAAACAAGTTCCCCTGTTTCAGTTTAGCTTTAATTTCGGCCATTTCTTTTTTAAGAGTGGCCAATGAACTGGCAAACTCATTCCTTGGCAGGTTGGGTTCCGGCAATTCGGCGCTGATATAGTGTACAAAACGCCATATCTCCCTTACATCCTTAATATCAATAAAATAGGATTCATACAAAGGATTCAGGGAATGTAGTAACAGTCGGCCTTCACTTTCAATCCGCTCTTCCAGGATTTTAAACATAATACCATCTTCAATGGTAAGCACGATATATGCCTGACCATCTCTCAGCAGTTTCCAGTTCTGGACAAATTCTCCTGTAACCCAGGAGCCATCGGGTATCGGAAGCATTGAATCACCATTGATCTGAAAGGTCCGGTATTTCCGCTCCGACGATAAAAAGGGAAGCTGAAAGGTAGGAAGCACCCTGATATATTCAGGATCAGCAAAGCCTGTCCTGTAACCAGCCGAAGCCTTATGGTTCACCAGTTCAATATTTTCATTGTTTTCGCTGTTCACCGTAGTAGTAAGTACCCTCAGCTTACTTCCGCTTATGAAAACGTCAAAACCTCTTTCCAACTGGGAGAGTTCACTTTCATTCAATTTCGACAGATCCACCTTTAGCAGGGTATCCACTGCTATTTTATAATAAGCTGAGAAAGCCAGCAAGGCTTCAATCCCCGGTTCAGCCACTCCATTCTCATATCCGCTCACTGTTGAACGTTTCATATCCATTGCCACGGCTACATCATCCTGTGTTCTGCCTCTCCTTTTCCGAAGCAGTTTGATGTTCTGTCCAAAAATATTTTCGTCCATTTTATGCAGGTATTAAAATTTTGATTATATTGTAATCAACAAAATGATTAATTTTTGATCAAAGATAATACAATTATGAGATGATTACGCAAAATGTGATTTTTTTTTGCCCCAAGGGGGAGTGCTGAATATGCTGAGTGCTGGGTGCTGATCCAGGGCAAATGAATCCAAAATCAAGCCCAAGTCTCAATCCCAAAATCCAAAAATCCATCTGAATCGCAAGTCCCAAAATCCAAATCCCAAATCCAAGTCTCAACTCCAAATCCATCGAAATCAGCCACCGACATCGAAATCCGACATCAAACATCAAACATCCGACATCAAACATTAGACATCCCCCATGTTCGCCACACCACACACCATAGTCCATTTCGATCTCGACACCTTTTTCGTGGCGGTAGAGAGGCTGACGAACAGCAAACTCATCGGGAAGCCTGTGATTGTCGGGGGCTTCTCTGATCGCAGTGTGGTTTCCAGTTGCAGTTATGAAGCCAGGCATTTTGGGGTACACTCGGCTATGCCCATGAAGATGGCCCGCATCCTTTGTCCGGATGCCATCGTTGTAAGGGGCGATATGGAGCAGTACACCAAATACTCCAATATAGTTACCTCTATCATTGCCGAAAAGGCCCCGGTATATGAAAAAGCCAGCATTGATGAACATTACCTGGATATCACAGGAATGGACCGCTTCTTTGGCAGTATGAAATGGACCCATGAATTGCGGCAAAACATCATTCATGAAACAGGACTGCCTATCTCTTTCGGGCTTTCAGTAAACAAAACCGTCTGTAAAATCGCCACCGGGGAAGCCAAGCCTAATGGGGAACTGGAAATCAGCAGCGACAGGGTCATGCCCTTCCTCGCCCCCCTCTCCATCAGCAAAATTCCCGGCATTGGCGACAAAACCTTCCGGCTGCTCCGCTCTATGGGCATTGCAACCATCGACACCCTTAGCCGTATCCCCCCCGAAATGGTAGAGAAAGTGCTGGGACAAAACGGACTGGTGATCTGGAAAAAGGCCAACGGGATTGACACCACTCCTGTTATCCCCTACTCCGAACGTAAAAGCATCAGCACCGAAACCACTTTCGACCAGGATACCATCGATATACACATGATCAATGACCTGCTCGTATGTATGGTGGAAAAGATTGCTTACTCCCTGCGAAAAAAGCAGAAACTCACCTCCTGTGTCACTGTCAAAATCCGCTATTCCAACTTCGATACCCATACCATGCAAATGCGAATCCCCTATACTTCCTTCGACCATGTGCTGATCCCCATTGCCAGGGAACTATTCCGAAAGGTGTACCAGCGCCGTATGCTCATCCGCCTGATCGGGGTAAAATTCAGCCACCTGATCACCGGTACCCAGCAAATTGACCTGTTCGACGACACCCCCGAACTCATTAACCTCTACCAGGCCGTGGATCGTATGCGCCTGCGCTACGGACGAAAGTCGGTGGTAAGGGCTGTGGGGATTAATATGGAGGAGGAGGAGGAGGAGGATTGATGCGGTGCTGAGTGCCGGGTGCTGGGAAGAGTGCAAGCAGTCCATGGGCTCAAGATCCAAGTCAAAGTCCTGAGTCAAAATCCAAAGTCCCAAGTGCTAAGTGCTGGGTGATGGAATCCAATAAATCCAAAATCCCAAGATCCAAGTCCCATCCGCCAGCTGGCGGACCAAGATCAAAAATCCAAAATCCGAGCCAAAGGCTTCCCTTCGGGACAATCCAAAATCCGCAATCTGCAATCCAAAATCCCCACTCCGCAATCCGACATCAAACATCCCACATTAGACATCCGACATCCGACATTAGACATTAGACATCCATGTACCTCAACTGCCACTCATACTACAGCCTTCGCTACGGAACCCTGCCACTCGACCAACTGGTACAAACGGCTCTGGATCAGGGAATAAATTGTATGACTCTTACTGATATCAACAACAGTATGGGCGTGGTGGATTTTGTGAAAGAATGTGGCAAAAAAGGCATCAGGCCATTAGCCGGAATTGAGTTCAGGGATGGGAATAAGCTGCTGTATATTGGTATCGCCCGAAATAACCAGGGATTCAAGGAACTTAACGATTTCCTCAGTTATCACAATATACAAGGTATCCCTCTCCCCGATCGCCCCCCGGCTTTTAATCACTGCTATGTGATCTATCCTTTTGGCAAATTGCGGGTTGCGGAATTAAGGCAAAATGAATTCACCGGAATCCGGATACCAGAACTAAACCTGTTACTATCATCAGAGTACCGGCACAAGCAGGAGAAATTACTTGCACTATGTCCGCTAACTTTTTCTGATGAAAAGGGCTATGAACTGCATCGTAACCTAAGGGCAATCGATAACAATATTTTACTAAGCATGCTGACGCCTGCCATGGTAGCTCCGCCCGATGAAATGTTTCTTTCACCTTCCAGAATCAGGGAATGTTTTGAATCATACCCGCAAATCCTTCTGAATACCAGTCGATTAATGGAGGATTGCAGTATAGAATTTGATTTCACCACAGTAAAAAACAAAAAGCTATTCTCAGCCAGTGCCTACGACGACAAACTTCTTCTTGAAAAGCTTGCCATGGATGGCCTTTACTACCGCTACGGCAAAAAGGATAAGGAAGCCCTCCGCAGGGTAAAGCACGAACTTGAGATCATCGACCGGCTTGGATTTTCGGCCTACTTCCTCATTACCTGGGACATTATCCGCTATACCATGAGCCGTACATTTTACCATGTAGGAAGGGGCAGCGGAGCCAACAGCATTGTTGCTTATTGCCTGAGAATCACCGATGTTGACCCCATTGAACTAAACCTTTACTTCGAACGCTTTCTCAATCCCAAACGCAGCAGTCCGCCTGATTTCGACATCGACTACTCATGGAAAGACCGTGATGAGGTGTTCGATTATATTTTCAAGCGCTACGGCAGGGAACATACCGCATTGCTGGGGGCAACCAGTACCTTCAAGGGAAAATCCATATTAAGGGAACTGGGGAAAGTATATGGTTTACCAAAGGAAGAAATTGATATCCTCGTGGAAGAGCCCAATAACCCGTTGAATAATAACGATATCGCCAACCACATAATGAATGTAGGGGTGCGGATGACCGATTTCCCGAATATCCGGAGCATTCATGCCGGGGGAGTGCTGGTTTCGGAAGAACCGCTCACCTGCTACACTGCCCTCGATATGCCCCCAAAGGCTTTCCCTACCACCCAGTGGGATATGTATGTGGCGGAAGACCTGGGATTTGAGAAACTGGACATACTTAGCCAGCGTGGACTGGGCCACATAAAGGAATGTGCTGATATCATCCGCGAAAACAGGGGGATTAATGTGGATGTCCACCGGGTCCAGGATTTTAAGAAGGATGAAAAAGTCAAGTCCCAGCTCAGGATCAGTGAAACCATTGGCTGCTTCTATATTGAAAGTCCGGCCATGAGAGGACTGCTGTCGAAACTCAAATGCGACAACTACCTCACCCTCGTGGCAGCCAGTAGTATCATTCGACCGGGAGTGGCCAGGTCGGGGATGATGAAAGAATACATCTGGAGGTTTCATAATCCCGATAAGTTCAGTTACATACACCCTATTATGGCAGAGCAACTGGGGGAAACCTATGGGGTAATGGTATACCAGGAAGATGTTTTGAAAATCTGCCATCACTTTGCAGGCATGGACCTGGCAGATGCCGATGTCCTCAGGCGTGCCATGAGCGGGAAATTCAGGTCGAGGGTTGAATTCCAGAAGATTGTGGATAAATTCTTCGACAATTGCAGGGCCAGAAAATACCCTGAAGATATAATCAAGGAGGTATGGAGGCAAATAGAATCCTTTGCCGGCTACTCTTTCTCCAAAGCCCATTCAGCTTCCTTTGCCGTGGAAAGCTACCAGAGCCTTTACCTGAAAGCCCACTACCCCATCGAATTCATGGTGGCGGTGATCAATAATTTCGGTGGATTTTACAAAACATGGGTATATGTAAATGAAGCCCGCCGCTGCGGGGCAAAAATTGAGCTCCCCTGCGTTAATCACAGTATGCATACAACCTCACTCAGCGGGATAACCATATGGCTGGGATTCATCCATATAGCCAACCTCGAATCGCAGGTGGCGCATGCCATTATTGAAGAGCGACAGAAAAACGGGGAATACCAAAGCCTTGAGGATTTCACTAACCGCATCCCGGTCGGGCTCGAACAGGCCATCATCCTCATCAGGCTGAATGCCTTCCGGTTTACAGGGAAAACAAAGCAGCAGTTATTATGGGAAGTTCATAACCTGCTGAGGAAAAGCACCCCTCCCCCTTCTACCGGGGCTTTGTTCACCACCCCTGCCCGAAGGTTCGAATTACCGGTATTGGTCAGGTCCGACCGGGAAGATGCCTTTGATGAAATGGAACTGATTGATTTCCCTGTCACCATGAGCTATTTCGAACTGCTGCAAACCCAGTACCGGGGCGAGATAGATGCCCATGGACTCCGCTCTTATATTGGCCGGCAGGTAAAAATGGTGGGAATGCTGGTAACCATCAAATATGTACGGACGATCAGGGATGAGGTAATGAATTTCGGGACTTTCTTTGATGTAAAAGGCGAATTTTTCGACACGGTACACTTTCCACCTGTCATGAAGCAATACCCCTTCAAAGGCAGAGGAGTGTACCTGATTCTGGGAAAAGTAGTGGAAGAATTCGGCTTCCCCATTATTGAAGTGGAGAAAATGGCTAAACTTCCGTTGGTGAAGGATGATCGGTATCTTTAATTCACATTATTTCATTTTTATTAAGGTTTCTCAACAAACATGTGAATAATCTTCAAATAAATACAATATATTTGATTGTTCATTCATTCACAATCAGGTCATACATCCTTTATTAATTAAGTCATTCATATTATTGAATCTAGAAAATGAAAAAGATCATCTTTGTAGTTTTAACTATTATCTCTATTCAACTCAAGGCCCAATCTTACGACATCAATTACCAGGAACCTGAACCGAAATTTTATATCGGATTACAGTCGGGACTGGAAAGTTTTGCTGGACTTATCGGGATTACCGCAGATTATAGAATCACCGGTAACTTTTTTATCCATGCAGGTGCAGGATTAGGCTCATGGGGTACTAAAATCAGTGGAGGAATCCGCAATGAAAGTAAATCAACCAATAGCTTTTGCTACGGTATTTACCTTTCAAGAGCTTCCGGGCTTAGTAATTTCATAACCCAGATGGAAACCACATCAGGCACTAAAGATGTAACAATGGATCTTTACTCCGGGATGACCTTGAATCCCACTATCGGATATAAATGGGTAATGCGTAAACGACACCGCTTTTTCCTGGAAGCAGGATATGCAGTACCCCTGCAGGATTCGCCATGGAAAGTAACTGATGGTTCTGAACTTACCTCTACCAGTAAACAGGTACTCAAAATTTTAAGCCCGGGTGGTTTGAGCCTTGGTATGGGAATTCAATTTGCATTATGAGGTTAAGACTGATTTGTACCCTTCTTGTTTTTTTCTGCTTTTATCAGCTTTCCGCACAGCAGGCAAGTTCCGATAGTACATTAAAAACTCCTGCCCTTAGAAATTTCTACTTAGGCGCCGGTACCGGGTTGAATGGACCCTCTGGCCTGGCCGGTATTTTTGTGAATTACCGCCTTTATAAATTTGTCCACCTGAATGCAGGCACCGGGTTGAGTTTATGGGGTTTCAGGCATAGTATAGGCGCCGAAATTGATGCAAATCCTGTGAAAGGAGGGGGTGTCGGCATTGGCTATTCCTATTCAACAGGTTTTGATAAGATTAATCTGTCAATATCAAACGGCAGTAGTTCTACCATGAGGGTCATGCAACTCTATCCTACCAAGACGATTAATCTGACATTTCATTATAAACTGTTGATTTTCAAGCGGCACTATTTTCAATTCTACACCGGAATCGCATCAAAGGTTGGGACAAGAGTTGCAGGGCAATATAGGATTCTGGAGGGAGATCCGCTTTCACGAGATGACAAAGATGTTCTAAATGTGATGGTCCCAGGTGGCTTTATGCTGGGTGCAAATCTTATGCTGGCACTTTAGTTTGTTAGCGTATCCTGTTCTCTTATCGAAATTTATTGACTCATTCAATGAGACATTCTGTTATTTTTACAAAAAATGAGATGATGAAAATCGTGCATAGGTTATTTTTCTTGTTTATTCTCCTTTTGACATTGTTGGTGCAATCCCCGGCACAACCTTCGAAGGCACACAATCTTGTCTTCACGGACCTGCCACAGCAATGGGATGAAGCCATTCCTTTAGGTAATGGTATGATTGGTGCACTCGTATGGCAAAAAGGAGCTAACCTCCGCATCTCAATAGACCGGGCTGATCTTTGGGATCTCAGGCCCACGAAGGAAATTGAAAAATACACTTACCAATGGGCTTATCAGCATAAATTGTCAGGAGACTGGGATACAGTGTGGAAGGTTGCTGATGAACCTTATGATCGTGATGCTGCTCCAACAAAAATACCCGGGGCAGCCCTTGAATTCGATATCAGCCAATTTGGGAAACCTCTTTCCATTGAGCTGGATATTGCCTCTGCCATGTGCTCCATTAAGTGGAAAGAGGGTATTTCTTTCTTAATCTGTATAGATGCAACACAGAATATAGGCCGTTATTCCTGGAAAGGGACCAGCATCCCTCCTATCCTTATTCCCCCTGCCTACTCATCTGATCCTTCAAATCAAAGCAATGACCAGGTGGTGGATGGACAGGATCTGAGGCGCCTGGGTTATCCCAAAGGAAAAGTAATCAGTAAAAAGAACCTTCAGGTTTATACCCAGAAATGCTGGGGTCCATTGAATTACCGTGCTGCAGTTGCATGGAAGATGGCTGAAGCCAACTCAGAAGGTACCTTTACGATCAGCGCCCATTATTCTGACGAACCTAAAGCTCCAAAAGCTGAGAAATCAGTCATTCATGCGCTGAAGCAAGGGTTTGACCAGGCAGTGGCTGCTCACAAACAATGGTGGCGGTCATACTGGAGTCAAAGTTCAATTTCAGTCCCGGATAAACAACTGGAGAAACAATGGTACCTGGAGCAATATAAATTCGGGTCTGCATCCCGGAAAGGTTGTCCTCCTATTTCTCTGCAGGCGGTCTGGACAGCTGATAATGGAAAACTCCCACCCTGGAAAGGCGATTTCCATAATGATTTGAATACTCAATTAAGTTATTGGTCATCATACAGCAGCAATCACCTGGAAGAAGCTGCCGTTTTCACCGACTGGCTCTGGAAAAAGCAAACCCTATTTTGAACAGTACACTAAAAGGGTATTCGGAACTGATGGAATAAACGTTCCGGGAGTTTCTACACTGCGTGGTAAAGAAATGGGTGGATGGCATATGTATGCAATGTCACCCACCGTAAGTTGCTGGCTTTCACAACATTTCTACCTTCAATGGAGATATTCGATGGACAGGGAATTCCTTGAACAAAAGGCATATCCCTGGTTCAAAGGAGTTGCTACCTACCTGGAGCAGGTTACTACTCTGAAAGACGGGCAAAGAGTACTTCCAATGAGTTCCAGTCCGGAAACCAATGACGGCGGAATAAAAGCCTGGTTCCTGGAGATGACCAACTTCGACAGGGCATTGATTTATTATGCATTCACAAAGTCTGCAGAACTGGCTAAGGAACTGGGACTGGAAAATGAAAGTAAACACTGGCTGGAACTGGCAGCAGAAGTGCCTCCTCTTGTAGTTGATCCTCAGGAAGGATTAATGGTTGCACCCGGGTTTCCTTATCACGACTCTCACAGGCATTTTTCGCACCTGATGTCAATGCATCCTTTGGGCATCCTTGATTTCAACAATGAGCACGACAGAACCATCATGTTGAATAGCCTGTCCAATCTCGAATTGCGTGGAACCGACTGGTGGTGTGGCTATTCCTTTAGCTGGCTGGGAAATATCTATGCACGGATGGGAATGGGTGAAAAAGCTGCTGATGTCCTGAATATATTTTCGAGATGCTTTTGCTCACCCAATAGCTTTCACCTGAATGGGGATCAATGTAAAGCAGGACATTCGCAAATGACTTACCGGCCTTTCACACTTGAAGGAAACTTTGCATTTGCTGCAGGGCTTCAGGAGATGCTGCTGCAAAGTCATGCAGGGTTTATTGATATCTTCCCTGCCATACCTGGATTTTGGAAAGATGTTTCATTTGAAAACCTGAGAACTGAAGGAGCATTCCTGGTAAGTGCCTCAAGAAAAAATGGGATGACCGAAAAATTCAGTATTCAATCAACATCTGAAGGAGAAATACTTGTGAAATTACCTTTTAGGACGCATGTGAAGAAAAACATGAAAGGGGTAACTTACATTGAGGATCAAAAGGGTTATATCAGGCTGCAGTTTCAAAAAAGCGGAAGCATTGAATTCGAAAATGGATATGAATAAGCCGTGTCAAACAATATGAAAGAAATGCAGTAATCCTGACATGCTTGCATTACCTTTGTAATATTCCTAGACAATCAACCCATGAAACCCTACTTCTCAAAAACAGTTACTACCAGTTTTGAGGTTGCTATTCAAAATATTACGGATATCCTGAAAGAATTTGGTTTTGGTATCATAACCGAAATAGATATAAAAGACACTTTCAAGAAGAAAATTGATGCGAACTTCAGGCCTTACAGGATACTTGGAGCCTGTAATCCCAATTTTGCATTTAAAGCGCTAACTCAGGATGATAAGGTAGGGATCATGCTTCCTTGCAATGTTATTGTGCAGGAACATGAAGACGGGAAAGTAGAAATCGTAATTGTAAACCCTGAAATTGCAATAAAATCCTTTCACAACCCTGAATTAGAAGACTTTGCATGTGAAGTTTCTGGGGTTATGCGAAAAGTGATTGCACGTCTCTAAAGAAATAAATTTCCCTCATTTCAAGGATTAGTCTCAGCCGCTCAGAAGCTAAGCTTCATTGAAACATTAAAAGTCCTTCCCTGCGACCAAAATCCTGAAAATGTGGATTCATCATGCAGGATTCCGTCTTCACCACGGGTCATCACTTCCTTATTCATCACATTCTGGCAACTTAATTGTAAGGTTAGGTCCGACTGCTGTATCGTGCACTGATAGGATAAATAAAGATCAAGCAGGTTATATGCAGGAATCCTGAAAGGTTGTGATCTATCGGATTTATTCGTTCGATTAGATGGCTCAAAATTGGAATAAAGCGAATCATAGTACACCCAATTGCAGATCACATTGAAATGTTCAAGAAAGCTATAATCGATTGATAATCCCAACTGAGTCTGAGGGGCATCCCCCACATACAGGCCCTTGGTATATATCCTTGTTGAATCTACCAGCACCTGGTTATCATTGTAAATACTTGCAGCTACATCATTTTGCCATCTCCAATCTCCTACCGATAGCGAAGTATTTACTGTAAGATCTTTGAAGAGCAGAAGCCCCAGTTCCAGTTCAATGCCACGGTGTAATGCATTTAGACCTCTAATGAGGGCGCGGGTCATGCTACTGTCAGCCAGTTGAATATTTTCCTTTGATAGAATGGCTTTGTCCTTCCAAATGGTGTTATAAGCATTAATCCTTCCCGAAATCCTGCCGGAATTGTATTCGTACCCTAATTCTGATGCTGTAATCTTTTCATTGCGAAGATCCCTCGCTACTGCATTCGAAAAATTAACATATACAAATTTGAAGTAGGGCTCCCTTGAGTAATAACCAACATTGGCATATAGCTTTCCATGAGATCCAATCTCCCTACTTGCACCTGCTTTTATATCAAAACCTACTCTATTCACTTTTTCACTCAAAGGAGATAAAGGATAGTTATAAGGATCTTCGCGCTGATAATAAGTTGTAGAAATAGTGGAAGCTAAAAAGCTTTTCCAGGGTTTAAAGTCATATTCAAATTGTCCGAATAGATTCCCGTATTGCAGAAGCGAATAATTGTCCACATTGATGATATCGCCCTTATATTTTATCTGCTCCCTGCCTGAAATTCCACTAAGTGACCATGCAAATTGTTCAATCCATACTTTTCCGCCCATTAAATCGTCAATTTCTTCGTAAAGATGTGATTTAAATGTCCGAACATGAACTCCACCTTTGATTTTCACTTTTTTACTGATTGAATAATCCAAACTGCTTAAAAGTCCTACCCAATAATGATTCGCCCTGTAATTTGTAAGGACATTTCTGGAATAATTCTTTACCCATGTACCATTTGAGATAAGGAACGAATCACTATTATTCAGGTTATTGAGGTAGGCTTGGTCAAAATCGATCTGGTTATTTTTCTTGAAATACCATAGCGAAGGACCGTAATTAAAGGATTCGGTATACCTTCCCCCACCCCGACCGAAAGACACATAAGCTGATGTTGCCAGGAAAGCTTTTTCAGAAATATTCCAGTAATGATTCAGATTAATCTGGGGTTTATGATAAAAGTTTTCAGAGAGGTTCAATATCTTCCCGTTATAGATCCCCCAGCTTGAATTGTAGCGGGTTCCAAATTCTGAGACTTCAGCAACCGTTGAAGGGTAATTCTTTTGACCATGTCGTTCCGGTGATCCCATTGCAGTGAAAATAAGCATCTGTTTTGGGGTGATTTCCTGGCTTACGGATAGGAAATATGACCAGGCGTCCACATATGTACCTTTCACATATCCCTCTCCTGACAATCTTGATCCTAAAACAGTTACAGCTGTTCCATGTTTCATTTTCCCGGTTGAGAACTGCATCACGGTTTTCTGGTTGCCAAAATCACTCAGGCTATACCTTACAATTCCCCCTTCCTGACTCCTGGTGCTTTTGGTAATAATATTGACAGTACCTCCAACCGAATTCATAGCAACATTGGAAGCACCAAGTCCCCTCTGCACCTGGATGGCTTCAGTGGCGTCAGTCAGCCCTGACCAGTTTGACCAGTAAACCAATCCATTTTCCATGCTACTAACCGGGACTCCATTCAAAAGTAATGCAACGTTTTCCTGTTGAAACCCCCTGATTGTTAATCTATTATCACCATTGCCTCCACCCGATTTTGTAGCGTAAACACCAGGAATGAGTTTAAGGATTTCTGGATAGTCCTGGTTACCACTTTGATTCTCAATAGTTTTTGAGCTCACTGTTGAAACGGCAACAGGTATTCCTTTCTCCGAAACAAAGGAAGAAATGACATGAACTTCGTCAAGCCCTATCACTTTAGGAATCAATGATATAGATCCTAAATTTAAAATCTCATTATTGTTTATTGAAACCTCAACCTGTTTTTCTTCGAACGTCAGATGTTGAAGGATTAATATATATTTACCGGTAGCAACCTGGATGGCAAAGGTTCCATTGGCATCAGAAATCACACCTTTCTGTTGCCCGGATATACTAACACTCACAGAAGGTACTGGCTGTAGGGTTGAGATATCCCTCAGTACCCCTTTAATCAAACCTGAAGTTTGGGCATTCAGTAATGAGGTTGTAAAAAATAATCCCAGGAATACTGCTGGTTTGAAAAGGAAACGTGTAATCATTTCTAATAATTTTTTGATGCATATTCTTTTTGTGATGGCACAAAAAAACCCAGTGATTACTCCCGGGCATGATGATCAAAAAAATACAATATATCCAGACCCGGGCCGGTTGAGGTGGCCCATGACCGATACAATGATTCTTCTTCCATCCAGACTTTACTGTCGGTACCGGAATTCAACCGGTTCAGTCCCGTTATTTGTACGGGAGTCGCGGACTATACCGCCGGTCGGGAATTTCGCCCTGCCCTGAAGAATATATCCCTGTTAACCAAATAACAGGAAGAGTGCAAAAGTAATAATTTTAATATATAAGAGAAGTAGATTTGAAAAAATCACTTTACTTTTTCCGGAGCCTGGACCTAGAATAAGAATCTGTCCTGATTCCTGAGATGAATCACCTGACCGGGATTTAGATCCTCATCCCCTAACATATCATTATACTTTAAAAGCAACTTCAGTTTTACCCCTGTTTCCTGAGAAATAGAATACATTGAATCAGTTTTTTTGACGATAAAGGTATCTTCAACACCTCTTCTTTTCTTAGGTTCCAGGTAAATGATTTGTCCAATCGTTAAAACATCCATTTCCAACATATCATTGTCTTTGTATACCTGGAAGGCAAATATTCCAAATTCTTTTGCGATTCCATACCAGGTGTCACCCTGCTTGGCAAAGATGAAAGGAATTCCATTATTTTCATAAACCTTTCTGCCGGATTCTGTTGTTCTTCGAATCTTAAATAAGCTTTCAGCAGGAGTTTTATAACCTTCTTTGAAAAGCCTGCTGTCAGAGATTTTAGCAATGTATTCTTCTTTAAGTGCAGGATCTTGAACAGGATCCTTTTCAAGTTTGGCAATGCTGTTCTCCAGTTTATCAAAGCGTGAGAGATTATGAGTCTCAATGAGTCTGATCAGAATTGCAGGATATTGCGGATTAGTGGCATACCCGGCTTGTTTCAATCCCATTGCCCATCCGGTATAATCGTTGGAATCAAGTGAGAATAGCGCAGCATATCTGGGTCGGGTGGAAAGGAATATGGAATGATCACGATAGGAATCCTCAGCATTATTATATTTCCTGAAACATTCATGCTCTTCATCATCATCATAGTAAAATCGTTCGCCGGTCCAATCTTTATGGCATTTAATACCAAAATGATTATTGGCTTCCGAAGCTAGTGGACTTAACCCACAATTACTCTCAATGATGCCCTGGGCAAGTGTAATGCTCGCCGGAATCTTATAGATCAACATTTCCTCTATGGCGATACTTTTGAACTTCTCGATGTAGGATTTATAATCCGGAATTTGGGTGGTTTGAGATAATATTTCCTCACTCAAGAGCAAAATCAGGAAAATAATTAGAAAGGATCTATATGATTTAAGTGACATTTTACTCAGTTTTAGTTTATTAGTAATTACAAAGGTAATAACATCTATTCGAAACCTTTGTCAAACAATGATTCTGAATAATTTTAAATATTTATATTTTTATTTTAATAAAATGAATCAATCTGCCATTACTTATTATATATTTGTAGCGTAAATCAATTAGTTACTAATTTATTTTACAAACTCTCGTAAATACTTGTGTACTTCTTATCAAACTCGTTCAGAGTTTGAGGTTTTCTGGTTAATATTTGGTTAATAATTTGGTTCAGCTAACCCCGCCCATGCGGGGTTTTCTGCTTTTATACGCCATAGTATTGATTAGCTGGATTTTACCAAAGACTTAATTGCATTGAGAAACTCTTCCGATGAAATGGGGTTATACCAAACCTGGCTATAGCTTCTCTATGAAACAGAGTGGGATATCCTTTATTTTTATCCCATTGATAATCTGGATATAGCTTTGAAAGAGCGTCCATAAAGTCATCACGATAGGTTTTGGCAAGCACAGATGCAGCAGCAATAGATAAATAGATTCCATCACCTTTTATTATACAGGAGTAAGGAATATCATTGAAAGCATGAAAGCGGTTTCCATCAATCAACAGATATCCGGGAGGTACATCCAATTTTTCAATTGCCAAATGCATCGCTTTTATAGAGGCATTCAGAATATTAATCTGATCGATTACATTATTATCAACGGAAGCAACAGCAAAAGAAACAGCCTCTTTTTCAATTTCAAACCTGAGTTTTTCCCTCTTCTTTTGAGTTAGTTTCTTTGAATCATCCAATTCATGATTATGATAATCAGAAGGAAGAATTACAGCTGCAGCATAAACAGGTCCACATAAACATCCTCTACCAGCCTCATCACAACCGGCTTCGATCTTACCTGTCCCATATGTACTTTTCAACACACTCATGCAAGGAACCTTAAAGTGAGCAGAAGAATTACAAATGCAAGTACAAACCATTCAAAAAAAGTTGATTTCTTTGAGAGACTTATTACTCCGGTAATTGCAAAAGATAATGGGACATAAAAAATCTGATGACTTTCTTTCAAAGGAGCTCCTGATATTATTATCAAAGGTATGCAGGCAAAAATCAGATTCATCATAATAAATGATTTGCGCCTGATACTGATTACCCTGTCCTGAACAAGATTAACCAAAGTAAACGATGAGATTCCAAGTATGAGTATCAGTCCGGCTAACCAAATGTATTGAATTAAAGAAAGACCTGCCAGGTTAAGCCCTGGATCTTCAATAGATTGGAGCATATTACTCAACCCTATCTCTAGTTTATCTGTCCAAAAATACCAGCTGAACAGGTAAACAAAAGGTATCAGGTATCCAATGAGTGTGATTATCCACTCTCTCCAAGTAGTAATACGATAGGTCATAAAAGAAAACCAAATAAGCAAAAGGAGATAAACAGATGGAAAATAAAACAGAGATGCAATACCTATTGAAAGTGATGCTGAAAATACTTGTCGTAGTGGATCCTGTTGCCCATATATCCGCATTAGCGTATGAATAGCAAACAATAACAATAAGCTCGCAGGTAATAAGGGATGCAGAAGCAACAAAGCCGGATTCCAGCTTAGAAAAAACAGTAAAAATATGGCAGAAAGGAAATTGTCTCTGGAATGGATATCATTCACCGAGCCAATATAATAGAGTAATAAACATAAAGATATTGTCAGCAGAAGAGCAACAAGTGTTGGAATGACTGGCCACCATGAAATCACTTGTACCAAAAGGACATAAAGAGGACCTTCGGATACAATTCTGAGAGGCTGCTGTGGCTCTATAAAGGCTGGCAACCATAGCAAAGTACCTATTGCAATGAATAGTAAAAACTGAATAAAAAAACCAAGTCTGGAAATTCTCCTTAACATCCTGAAGTATTCATCGGTTTAAAAGAAGCGAGGTCATTACCAATATCTCTCCTGAAATAAGCACCTTCATAGCTTGCACAATCCATTGAACGATAAACATTTGCCAATGCATCTTCCAAATTATCGCCAAATTCCATAATAGCTATAACCCTACCTCCAGAAGTCACAGCTTTTCCCAATGAAGTATTAAAAGTAGTGCCCGCATGGATCAGCATTGCAGTAGATGATTTTTTAACTTCAATTGGCTTACCTTTAATATAAGAACCAGGATAGCCAGCTGAAACCATCATCACACAAGCTGCAGTTCTGGGGTCTGTTTCAATTGTTTGCCGGTCCAGGCAACCATCCGATGCAGCAATCAATAATTCGAGGATATCATTTGAAATTCTGGGCAATACTACTTCAGTCTCTGGGTCACCCAACCTGACATTGTATTCTATTACATATGGATTCCCATTAACATTCATCAGTCCGATAAACAGAAATCCCTTATAGGTAATTCCTTCATCTATTAATCCTTTCACCGATGGTTTGATAATCTGATCTTCAACCTTTTTCATGAAAGATAGATCTGCAAAAGGCACGGGTGATATTGATCCCATCCCACCTGTATTCAGGCCTGTATCTCCCTCTCCTATTCTTTTATAATCCTTAGCTTCAGGCAAAATCAGGTAATTTTTCCCATCAAGCAATACAAACACTGATAATTCAATACCATCAAGGAATTCTTCAATCACAACCTTAGATGATGCTTCCCCAAATTTTTGATTGAGAAGCATTTCCCTTAATTCAATTTCGGCTTCACGAATTTCAGAGAGAATAACTACACCCTTTCCAGCGGCTAAACCGTCAGCTTTCAGAACAAATGGTGGTTTTATTCTCCTCAGAAAAGCAACACCCTCTTCTATTGTATCTCTTGTGAAGGTTTCAAATTTAGCTGTCGGAATACTATTCTTTATCATGAAATTCTTTGCAAAATCCTTGCTGCCTTCCAAAGCTGCACCAGCCTTATCAGGACCAATGACTTTTATATGGGCAATTTCAGGATCTGCAAGAAAGTAGTCATGGATGCCTTTAACAAGTGGCTCTTCAGGCCCTACAACAACCAGATCAATGTTTTCTTTCAGTACCAGGTTCTTAATCAACTCAAAATCCAAAATATTCAAGTCAATATTTACACCAAATTCCGAGGTTCCTGCATTACCGGGAGCCGTAAAGAGATTATTACAAAACTGACTTTGTTTAATTTTCCAGGCTAAAGTGTATTCTCTCCCTCCCGAGCCAAGTATCAGCACATTTGTTTTTTTCATGGTCATTATAATCTCCGGTTCATTCAGTTGCAATTTATTGAAAAATGCTTTCTGCAATATCCTATCAGGTTTCAAGGCTTCCTATAATTTCATTCACTGAATTGAATTTATGTCTGATAAGATAATCTTCAATTCCATCAACAATTTTTATACAAACAGATGGATCAATAAAATTAGCTGTACCCACTTGTATAGCAGTGGCACCGGCAATCAGGAATTCAATTGCATCGGTTGCATTGGAAATTCCTCCCATACCTATCACTGGAATTTTTACAGCTTTGGCAACCTGCCAAACCATTCTCAGTGCAATTGGTTTAATTGCAGGGCCAGATAAACCGCCTGTAATCGTTGATAACAGAGGCTTTCTTTTCTCTGCATCAATGGCCATTCCCAGTAAAGTATTGATCAATGAAACAGAATCAGCCCCTTCATCCTGCACGGCCAGGGCAATGTCTGCAATATTGGTAACATTAGGCGAGAGCTTGACAATCAATGTTTTATCATAAACATCCCTCACTGCGCGGGTCACAGAAGCAGCCATAGGACAGGAAGTCCCAAAAGCCATTCCCCCTTCTTTTACATTCGGGCACGAAATATTCAATTCAATCCCGGTTACATGTTCCAGGGCATTCAATTTCTCAGCCACCTCAATATATCCTTCCACTGTGGAATCGGAGACATTTACAACGATTTCAGTATCATAATGGCTGATCCGGGGATAAATCTGGTGGATAAAGTATTCAACCCCCTTATTTTGAAGTCCGACTGAATTAAGCATTCCCATTGGTGTTTCAACCATCCGGGGATATTTGTTGCCATCTCGGTTTTTTGATGTACATGCTTTGGTAAGGATACCACCTAGCCTGTTAACATCCATAAAATCATCAAATTCCGGCCCATATCCAAATGTTCCGGAGGCAGACATAACCGGGTTTTTAAGCTGTAATGAGTGGATTTTTACAGATAGGTCTGGCTTCATTTTATTCAAGTCTTGAATTAACCCTATAAATGTACGATTTGTCTTTCATATCAGGAATTCCGGAGAAGTTACCAAATCCTGATCAGGCATTACATCAATGCCAACCGGCTAATTCTCTACTATCGAAAACAGGTCCTTCAACACAAGTTGTTTTGTTTCCTTCATGAGTTTCCACAATACAGCACAGGCAGGCACCAATGCCACAAGCCATCAGGTTTTCCAGGGAGACTTCACAAGGTACATTTCTTGAATAAGCAAGACTGGCCACAGCTTTCATCATAGGATTCGGCCCACAGGCATAGATTTTATTATAGTTCAGTTCTTTATTGTGAAAGATTGAGTGCTGAGTAACAAGACCTTTTTCCCCTCTGGAACCATCATCAGTAGAAATGAAAACCCTGGCAAACGGTTCATACACCCATGGTTCAATAATGTCTTTCTCTGTTCGTCCACCAATAAGAACATCAACATTGCAACCTTTACTGTGAAGTGATTTTGCTAAAAGCAACATAGGTGCAATTCCCACTCCTCCTCCAATAAGAAGAGCATCAGAGCCTTCAGGATCTGAAAATGGGCGACCTAAAGGATAAATCATATTTACTGTATCTCCCTCACTAAGGCATGAAAGAGTCTTAGTACCATCACCCACCGATTTAATGAGAATTGAGACTACCCTGTTTTCATAATCTACATCATAAATTGAAAACGGGCGTCGGAGATAGGTTGATGGTGAACCAGTTACAAGAACTTCGGCAAATTGACCCGGTTCGATGGAAGGTAATGGCTCTGAGCATTGGAGATAAAGAACAAAATAATCAGGATTGATGATATCATTTCTGACTACCTTGAAATCATGCATAAACTTCTTCATTTTCAGTTTTTTGCTTAGTTTGGCTTTGTCAGCTAAAAAAAAGTCCGCCAAATGACGGACTATCCATTATTCCTTTTCTTCGGAGGAAGGTTCTTCTCCAGGTGATTCTGCAGCGACTTCAGCAGATTCTTCAATTACTTCACTAAAGTCAGTGACGCCATTCTCCAATAAGATATTATACCATGCAGTCACCTTTCGCATATGGGAAACATAGAAACGTTCCTTATCATAGTCGGGGACTATACTTTCAAAAAAGTTAACCAATTCTTTCTCAGATGATTTTGAACCAGGGGCAGGCTTTTCAGCAAGGTTTAACTGCATCAGGCGAAATACTTCCCTGAGATGCATATCTTCATTAGCAGTATAAATGCTAATTTCTCCCAGGGCACTGATTTTATCACTGGCAAATACCTGGAATCTTTTACCGTCGCTTAAAGATTCAACAATGACCCCGGTTTTAGATTGAGCTACATTTCTATAAAGACCAGGCTTTCCTGAAATTGACAATACGTCCTTTAAATCCATCTTCTATTTTTTTTTGCAAAAGTATAAAAAACCATTGTTATGGCAGAGTCAATTCCGGACTACTCCATATTATTATTGAGTATTCTAAATTTTGAAACGGCCGGTATAATTCTCAGGTGTAATTTTATGTAACTCTTTCTTTACTTTAGCACTCACATTTAATTTGTCAATCAGCTCAGAAATAGACTGTTGGGTAATATGAGAATTTGTCCGGGTGAGTGCTTTTAAGGTTTCATAGGGTTTAGGATAACCTTCACGTCTAAGAATAGTTTGAACCGCTTCTGCAACAACAGCCCAGTTGTCCTGAAGATCTGCATGAAGTTTTTCTTCATTCAGTATTAATTTGTCAAGACCTTTGATGATAGACCTTAATGCTATGAAAGTATGAGCAATTGGCACCCCAATGTTCCTTGTAACAGTTGAATCCGTTAGATCTCTTTGCAAACGTGACACAGGTAATTTCGCTGATAGATGCTCAAAAATTGCATTTGCTATTCCCAAATTCCCTTCTGCATTTTCAAAATCGATGGGATTTACTTTATGTGGCATAGCGGAAGAGCCAATTTCACCTGGTTTGATTTTTTGTTTGAAATATTCACTGGAAATATAACTCCACATATCCCGGCAAAGATCTATTAATATGGTATTGATCCTCTTCATTGAATCAAATAATGCTGCCAGGTCATCATAATGATCTATTTGTGTTGTTGTGCGTTGTCGCTCAAGTCCCAGGTGTTTCTTAACGAACTCATCTGCAAAATCAATCCAGTCAATTTCAGGATATGCAATATAATGAGCATTAAAATTACCGGTAGCACCTCCAAACTTGGAAGTAAAGGGAACAGCTTTAAGCATTTTTAGCTGGGTCTTCAATCGTTCAGCAAAAACAAATACTTCTTTCCCAAGGATAGTAGGTGAAGCAGGCTGACCATGTGTACGTGCAAGCATTGGAATTTTCTTCCATTCCTTTGATCTGCGGGTAAGTTTTTGAATCAGGTCCTCATAAATAGGAATCATAACCTCGTTCATTGATAGATTCAATGAATAAGGAATAGCTGTATTATTAATGTCCTGGGAAGTCAATCCAAAGTGAATAAACTCCTTGTATTTCCCTAATCCCAGTTTATCAAACTTTTTCTTGAGGTAATACTCAACAGCCTTTACATCGTGATTAGTAGTTAATTCAATTTCTTTAACTTCCAATGCATCAGTAAAAGTGAAATCTTTGCAAATGGATCTGAGATCTGAAATCCGCTTCCTGTCAAATTCTTTCAATTGATCCAGTGGGATATCACAAAGGGCAATAAAATATTCTATTTCCACAAATACCCTGTAATTGATAAGGGCGGCTTCGCTAAAATAATAGCTCAGTCTTTCTACTTGTTTTCGATATCTGCCATCAATAGGAGAAATCGCATTTATCATTGTTAAGTCCATAGCTCTTTAGTATTTCAGGCATTCAAAAGTATGAAATGAATCATGTAAATGTATTCATCTTTTGAAAGAATTAAAGTTAGTTTAATAAACATTTGGTATCAACAATTTAATAATGAGCTAAATACAAAATATCAATTATGAATTATTAGCAATATTAATCTCTTAAAAGCCAAGAGACTCATTGATAATAAAAACAGAAATATCTGATAATGAAGGCTTTCTCTTTAAAGCCAGGAATATATTACAACCACGTGCATCATCTCTACAATCCATGCAGACTCCTTTTTCAGTGCATGGAGTTTGACGATTCAACCTTTTCATGTTAATGGGAGCGGCAAGATTTCTGACCCTGTCCCAAGCAGTGGATTCATTTAAGCACAATTTGTTGACACCAGCAACAATAATTGTTTTTTTAGGACCAAATATCAGCGCTGACAGCCTATTTCCATTTCCATCAATATTGTAAATTTCACCTTGGGTGGTGATGGCATTAGAACTACATAAAAACAAGTCGCAAACTTGTTGTTTTCTCATAATCTCGATTTTCTCTTCCTGGGAAAGCCCTTCTTTATTGTGGTCAAGAATAATCGCGCCAGCTTCAGCAATTAAGAGATCAAGGCCAAGTTGTTTTAGGGTTTGAGAACCGCCAAAAGCCACAGTCATACCTGGCTTCACAAAATCCATGATGATATTTATTGCTTCCTCTCTGCTATCGAAAAAACCTGCATCAAAATGATTCTTACGAAGGGCATCTATGGCTTTAACCGCAATAGATGTCGAATACCAGGAATTCAATCCTGAAACAAAATTATCAATTGAATCCCCCATATTAGTTTAATTTGCAGCAAAAATATGATTTTCACCCAGCAAGTTGAGGTAAAAAGCGAATCAATTATTTTTACAGACTAATTCACCTTTCATGAGTCATTCCATCAATCATTATTTTGAACATCTTTCAACCAGGCAATATAACCAGATCAATGCGCTACAAGGATTATACGAGTATTGGAATCAGCAAATCAACGTTGTTTCAAGAAAAGATATGGAAAATTTGTTTGAGAGGCATATTCTTCACTCCCTGGGTATAGCAAAGGTGATCCAATTCAAATCAGGAACTCATATACTGGATGTTGGAACTGGAGGAGGATTTCCAGGTATCCCCCTTTCTATTCTCTTTCCTGATGCCGAATTCTTACTGGTAGATTCTATTGGAAAAAAAATAAAGGTTGTAGAAGCTGTCAAAACAGAACTTGGCTTAAAAAATGTCATGGCATTGAATTCAAGGGTTGAAATTATCCCTCAAAAATTCCATTTTATTGTCAGCAGGGCTGTAACAACTTTGCCTGAATTTTTACCCTGGGTTGGGAATAAAATTCTGTCTTCCAATTTTAATAATTTACCAAACGGAGTCTTATATCTGAAAGGGGGAGATATTTCAGAAGAAATTGCCCAGATTAAAGCAAAAGTGACCCTTTTCCCATTGTCAGAATATTTTGAAGAACCTTTTTTTGAAACTAAACAAGTGGTTCATATAAAACTGAAAGCATAAAAAAAAGGCTGCATTATTAGTGCAGCCTTGAAAGATTCATGTCATGATGTTTTGGGACCAGACTTCTACCTTTTGAATTGATTATTCATCCAAAGGTTCATGTTTCCTTCTGGTTTTATAAGTATGAACTCCGTAGCTGATGACCAAAGCTACCAGTATCCATGCACCGTCGCCAAGTTTAGCACCTTCACCAGATGGCCCCCGGTTTCCACTTGCACCTTTTTCAGGAGGTGGAGGAGGTGGAGCTATCTGGGCAGAAATTTCCTTTTGGAAAATGCTAAGGTTTAATATCGTTAACAAGCTTAATGCAATGCTGAGTCTTACTAGCTTTTTCATTGTGTTTTTTCTAGGGTTTTTCGGTGTTATAGAATTTGGATAAACCTTGATAATAATATGGGTTAAATTCAACCCTTAAAACAGTAGGTAATTCTCGCTTCAAAAATCATAAAACTGTGAAGCTTTCATCATATTAATAGTTTATAACATTAAAAGTAATAGCCGAAAAATGAATTAATCAACTATTTGATTTTGGGGACAATACAAATCCTTTCAAACCAGTAAGTTCATGAATTAACTTATTCAATTATTATGTATCCTTAGCGAAGTAAGTTTTATAGATGGCTTTTTTAGTACATTTGAACTTCCTAAGCCGGAATGAAGGATTCTATAAAAATGATTAGATCGTAATCTATTTCCGGATTAGCACAATTTTCACTCACTCATATAAAACATTTGACAAGGTATAACCTCTTAAATTTCTAACAATCAATTAATTATGAATAAAGACATTTTCAATCTTGAACCCAAGACTGTATGGAAAAACTTTCACAGTCTAACTCAAATTCCCAGACCATCCCATCATGAATCAGCTATTCAACAATTTATGCTGGATTTTGGGAAAAACCTGGGACTTGAAACCATAAGAGACGAAGTAGGTAATATTATCATCCGCAAACCGGCGACAGCTGGTATGGAAAACTGCATGGGAATTGTCCTCCAAACCCATCTTGATATGGTTCCTCAAAAGAATAGTGATAAAAATCATGATTTTGAGAAAGACCCAATCGAAGCATATATTGACGGAGAATGGGTTACTGCCAATGGTACTACTCTTGGTGCCGACAATGGAATGGGTGTTGCTGCGACAATGGCCGTACTTGAATCAAAAGAGATCAAACATGGTCCGGTTGAAGCATTATTCACTTGTGATGAAGAAACAGGGATGACTGGTGCATTCGGATTAAAACCAGGGCTCCTCAAAGGTGATATTTTATTAAATCTCGATTCGGAAGATGAAGGAGAATTATATGTTGGTTGTGCTGGCGGAACGAATGCCAATGTGAGCTTTCCATACAAAGCTGAATCTGTTCCGGCCGGCTCCCAGGCATTTAAACTTTCTATAACCGGATTAAAAGGGGGACACTCAGGCTTAGAAATCATTCTGCAGAGAGGTAACAGCAACAAACTCATGAACCGCTACCTGATGCATGCTGCAAGAAAACACAATTTGCGCTTATCATGGATTGACGGTGGCAGTCTAAGAAATGCCATTCCCAGAGAATCTTTCGCCATTGTAACGATCCCGACGGATAAGGCATCAAAATTTATAGAATGCCAGGCTGAATATGCATCCATTTATAATAAAGAATATGCAAGTGTTGAGCCTGATTTTAAGTTTGTTATGGAACCCACAGACCTGCCGTCATCAGTAATTGACGCTGATACTCAGGATAGGCTTTTCAAATCTATTCATGCATGCCCAAATGGAGTCATGCGAATGAGTGATGATATGAAGGGCCTGGTTGAGACTTCAACAAATCTTGCCAGTGTAAAAATGGTCGATAATAAGATCAATGTTCAGTGTTTATTGAGAAGTTCAGTTGATTCAGCCCAGGAAGATTTAGGGATCATGATTGAAAGTGTTTTCCTTCTTGCCGGAGCTGATGTAGTTCTTGATGGCCGTTATCCCGGATGGAAACCCAATATGAACTCCCCTATTCTAAAAACAATGCAGTCAGTATATAATAAGCTTTATGGTAAAATACCTGAAATAAAAGCTATTCATGCTGGATTAGAGTGTGGACTTCTTGGCGGAGTTTATCCAAATTGGGATATGATTTCTTTCGGTCCTACAATTCGGTATCCCCATTCTCCTGATGAGAAGGTAAATATCGAATCTGTTGGCAAGTTTTGGAATTACCTGGTTTCGACTCTCGAAAATGCGCCTTCCAAATAATTTGCATCGGTAAAAGAATCGTCATTCTTGATAATTATAAAGAATGACGATTTTTTTTATCATTCTATTTGTATGTAATGATACTTTTTTTACCTTTGCACCCCTAAAATAAAGCACAATGAAGAGGACTTTCCAACCATCGAACAGGAAAAGGAAGAATAAACACGGATTCAGAAAGAGAATGGAATCTGTAAACGGACGAAAAGTACTTGCTGCTCGCAGAGCAAAAGGCAGGAAAAAATTAACCGTTTCTGACGAAGGTAAATAACCTGTATCATGCTGTTTCCAAATAACAGCAGGTAAAACTATAGATATTAAGGAGGAGGCTTTTGCCTGCCTCCTTTTATTTTTGGACATCCCTTTCTCAATATATGCAGTTAATAATTGGAAAAATCTTAATTTTGACTCAATAATTCCCCAGAAGTGTTACTGCTTTTCTACGAATCATCGCTACCAGGTGTTTTTAAAGTATTACTGATAATACTTTGCATTTATTTCTTGTACAACCTGTTTATTAGAGTTTTCCTTCCAATCTTGCTCAAACAATCTATTAAATCGTTCCATCAGAAATTTGGAAATCAAAATGAATGGCGTCAAAATCAAGCTTCTCAAAAGAAAGAAGGAGAAATAACGATTGAAACCCATGAGAAGCCCGTGCAAAAAAAATCATCAAAAGATGATGAATACATTGATTACGAGGAGGTTAAATAGCCCATATTAGCCAGATAACTTTAATATCTGATGACAGTACATTACAAAAAGCAACTTAATCAAATCCACTACATTAGAAATTCAAAACCCTTTCATATGTCTGGTTTCAATTTTAAAAGCATACTTCCTTTCCTTATAGTTATTGCAGTTTTTGCAGGACTAACAATTGCTTACTTTTCTCCTCTTCTTGAGGGAAAAAGGATGAAGCAGTCAGACGTCGCTAACTGGAAAGGGATGTCGAAAGAGATTAGTGACTTCAGAGCCAAAACAGGTGAAGAAGCATTATGGACCAATTCTATGTTTGGAGGGATGCCAGCATATCAAATATCTGTGATTTACAAAGGAAACCTGATGAGATATGTGGATAGGGTTTTTAGATTGTTCCTACCGGATCCTGCAGGACTGGTTTTCTTGTACCTCATTGGATTCTTCATATTATTAATGGTGCTTAAAGTTGATTTCTGGCTTGCAATAGCGGGCTCTATCGCATTTGCCTTTTCCTCCTACTTTTTCATTATTCTGGAGGCGGGACATGTCAGTAAAGCACATGCAATAGGATACATGGCACCTGTGTTTGCCGGACTTATTATCACTTACCGGGGAAAATACCTGCTGGGAGCTGCCCTTACTGCATTGTTCCTGTCGTTGCAGTTATTTACAAATCATATGCAGATTACGTATTACCTGATGATGATCATCGTAATCTTTATTCTTTCTGAATTCATTTTCAGTGTCAGGGAAAAACGCATCCCGGGTTTTGTTAAAGCATCAGCCTTTCTTATTATTTCGGTAATTCTTTCTATTGGTACATCCTTCTCCAATCTTTGGGCAACATATGAGTATGGCAAGGATACCATTCGAGGTAAAACAGAACTTACTACAGAAAAGTCCAATAGAACAAGTGGACTTGATAAAGATTACGCTACAGATTGGAGTTATGGTGTGGGTGAATCCTTCTCATTTTTAATTCCGAATGCACGTGGTGGCGCATCCTTTGGAAAATTGAGCGAAAAATCAAATGCATACAAAGCATTGATCGAAAATGGTGCTTCAGATCAACAAGCAGCAGAATATGCACAAAATATGCCTCTTTATTGGGGAACACAACCCAGCGTTGCCGGACCGGTCTACCTGGGAGCGATCGTACTGCTTCTGTTTATATTTGCTCTTTTCGTAGCAGATAATAAGTATCGCTGGTGGCTTCTTTCAGCTGCTATACTTTCAATTTTGTTATCCTGGGGGAAAAACTTTATGCCTCTCACGGATTTCTTCCTTCACTACCTACCTGGGTATAATAAGTTCAGGGCTGTTTCCATGACACTTGTTATTGCCGAGTTTGCCATTCCATTACTTGCTATCTTAGGCTTAAGCAGCGCAATTTCAGGAAAACTCAAACCAAAGGATTTAACCCGATACCTTATCTATTCAACATCAATCGTAGGTGGGATTAGCCTTATTTTTGCCCTGGCTGGCAGCAGTTTCTTCTCCTTTATATCTCCTGCAGATGAACAATATAAGGCCTATTTCCCTGACTGGATGATTAGTGCAATCAGGGCAGACCGCGCTGCTATGCTGAAATCTGATGCTTTACGATCTGTGGCTTTTATCATTCTGGCTGCTGGCATATTATGGGCTCTATTTAATTCAAAATTAAAGAAACAATATGCTATTCCTGCACTCATTCTTTTCATTCTCATTGACCTGTGGGCTGTAAATCGCAGGTATGTAAACAATGACAGTTTTGTGCGAAAAAGTGTTGAAGCCAATCCATTTGAGCCTACTCCAGCTGATCAATTAATCCTGAAAGATATTGACCCTAATTTCAGAGTCTTCAATCAGACTGTAAGTCCATTCAATGACGCAAGTACCTCCTATTTTCATAAATCAATAGGCGGATATCATGGTGCTAAACTCAGAAGATACCAGGAATTGATAGAACACCACTTGACAAAAGGAAATATGAGTGTTTTTAACATGCTCAATACTAAGTATTTTATTGTTCCAGACCGGGCAAACAATAATCAGCCAGTGACTCAAATCAATATGGAAGCCTTAGGTAATGCCTGGTTTGTAAATGAGGTGAAGATGGTTGAAAATGCTGATGAAGAAATTAATGCTTTAGAAGGCTTCATTCCAAATGAAACAGCAATTGTTGACAAACGATTTTCTGAATACTTGAAAGGAACTGACATTAATCGGGATTCAACAGCTACAATAAGCCTTACAAGCTACAAGCCTAATCATCTGGAATATTCAACCAAGGCTTTAAAAAATCAACTTGCCGTCTTTTCTGAAATATATTATGACAAGGGATGGAATGCTTATGTTGATGGTAAACTCACACCACATTTCAGGGCTAATTATGTGCTAAGAGCCATGATCATCCCTGCTGGAACTCATAAAATTGAATTCAAATTTGAACCCCGGGTTTACCAGGTTGGTGAAAAAGTGTCCCTGGCAAGTTCTGTTGTGCTATTATTATTGGTTTTGGGATCAGTGGGATTGATGTTTCGCAAGAGAACCGCCTCCCCTTCTGAGGAAAAGACAAAACCTTAACTGTCAAACAGAAAATGCAGCAAAAAAAGGTGCTGATCATTTCTTATTACTGGCCACCCAGCGGTGGTTCAGGGGTACAGCGATGGCTCAAAATAGTGAAATATCTAAACCTTTATGGTTGGGATCCGATCATTTATACCCCTGAGAACCCGGAATTTCCTGAAATTGATAATAGCCTTCTAGCTGAAATACCTGTTAATACTAAAGTAATCAAACAACCTATCTGGGAGCCCTATCATCTTTATAAGAAATGGGTAGGACTTAAGAAAGATGACAAGATAGGGGCAGGATTCATGTCAGAAAAAAAGAAGATTGGATTTACAGAAACTATTGCTGTTTGGCTGAGAGGTAATTTGTTTATACCGGATGCACGAAAATTCTGGATAAAACCCTCTGTAAAATATCTAAGAACGATTTTGAAGGAAGAGAATATATCTGCCATCATTTCTTCCGGCCCTCCTCATTCAATGCATCTTATTGCAATGAAAATCAGCCGTTTGTCTGGATTGCCCTGGTTAGCTGATTTTGCAGATCCCTGGACATCCATCGATTTTTATGACCAACTGCATCTTACTAAATTTGCTGATCAGCGGCATAAAACGCTGGAAAAAAGGGTCTTGAATTCTGCGTCCAAAGTATCTGTAGTAACCAAAACCATGGCTGAAGAATTCAAGTTGCTCATTCCGCGTGAATATGAAATCATCACAAACGGATTTGATGAATCAGACATCTCCCAGTTAAAAAATATCACTCCTGATCTTAAGTTCAGCATTAGCCATATTGGAAGTTTGGTACCAAGTCGTAATCCTCAGATTTTGTGGGACGCACTCTCAAAAATGGTTAAAGAGGATTCCGGGTTTGAAGAAAACCTGGAAATTAAATTAGTGGGTAAAATTGACCATTCTGTAATTGACTCTATCAGTAAAGCTGGATTATTAAAATACCTTAGAAAAATCAATTATCTCCCCCATGATAAGGCATTGATTGAAACCAAAAAGTCTCAACTCCTTTTGCTTCTCATTAATCAAACTCCAAATGCTAAAGGGATACTAACCGGTAAACTATTTGAATATCTCGCTGTTGAAAGGCCAATTCTCTGCATTGGGCCTTCAGACGGTGATATTGCTGACATTCTAAAAGATACTCAATCAGGAAAGATATGTGATTTTGATGACGAATCTACTTTGCGGATAAATCTTGAATCGTATTATCAGGATTATCTAGACAAAAAAGATTTCCCCGGATCTTCAAATCTCGGTCATTATACCTGGAAAAATCTTGCTAAAACTATGGCATCAACACTGAACAATATGGTAGAATCGAAGTAGACTTAAAGTCGGAGTAGTTCATTTACAAAACCAGGGACGTCATTATTCCCCTTAAATACATGTTGCAACTCACTCATTAGACTATACTTAGATTTATCCAGCGAGGTACTTTCAAGATGTTCAAGAATTATATTCATCGCAATTCTTCCTTCTAGTACCACTTTCCCAGATATATCTTCAGTAAAAAAGCCTTTCCCGATAAGAAGGCCAAGTGTGCGGTTTCGGCTTAGGTCATTCAATGCAGTCAAGCCAAAATCTCCAATCCCACAGTATTTGAACATGGTTTCCTCCTGACCTTTATATTCCTGAAGAATATTCCTCATTTCATTAAATGCTTTGGTAAAAATCATAAAACGAAGATTTGGAGAGTTGAACTGAGCATCAACTATACCTATAATGATAGCATAGATATTCTTAAGGATACTAAGTATTTCAACACCGGTAATATCAGTAGTCTGGTCAATATAAATGTTGGTTCCTTCAAAAATAGGAGAAACATTCTTAAGCAAGTCAGTATTTTCAGATGCGAGTGTTAACGCTGTAGGAATATTATTCATGATTTCACGCGCAAATGAAGGCCCTTTAAGCGCTCCAACAGGATTTGGGACTATTTGTTTCAGGCATTCAGAGATAAGCCTCTTCTCAGTTCCGAAGCCCTTGGCAAGATTCAAAATTATCGCGGATTTCGGAAGGTTTGGTTTAAGATGCAGCAAATAGTCAACAGCAGCAACAGAAGGTATGGCCAGTATTACAATATCAGCATCCTGTAACACTAATTCATTGGTTGATGCTTGTAGCCGAGGGTTTAACCTCAAATTAGGGAAGTACTTTTGATTGATATGTTCTTTCGAAATTGAATCAATTACATCTTCTTCAATACTTAACAACCTTACTGTCAAATCATCCCTGCCCGCTAAAGAGTTTCCGATAGCAGTACCAATTGAACCGGCACCCAAAATAACAATGTTGTTGTATAACTGCATACAATATAGTTTTTGAAGAAATGCAAAGGTAACAAAGTAGAAGAACTTAAAAGAAACTGGATTTACCAAGGCTTTAAACGAATAATCAGTTATTTATCAAATTCTTAATATTATTGATGAGATCAGAGGGATTTTTCCATTTTCTCCATGCTCCTTTGAGTGTTGATAATTCAACAGCCTCAAAGAATCCAAGATAGTATAATAAAAACGGATAGGATACTATTAATAATGATTTAATAATCAAACGTATAACTAGAGATTGATCATTGATGAATATTATTGGTACATATAAGACAGCACCAAGCAATATCATTAAAATGATCTTCCATTTTTCATATGGGATTTCGTAGGCTTTTTGTGAAAAATAATAGACCAAACCCAGGAAAATTGCACTTGCAAGCAATCTCGACCATGCAGCACCCTGATTATTAAATACTGGAATCAAAGCAAGATTTAGCAAAATACCGGTAATTGATACAATGATTACAATTGTAGCAATAATTGAAGTTTTCTTTGTGATTTGCAATCCGATCAATGCCATGTCCTTAATCATATTCAGAAGAATGGCAAAAGTGAGCACTGGTATCACTTTATAAGCATCATAGTACTCTTCGCGAAGCACAAACAGTTTAACAATCTCCTTTCCGAACATTATCATACCTAGTACAAAAAACATTATAACAAAAACAAAATAGGTCATCAACTTACTATAAAACCTTTTGTTGTTTGGATCATCCATTTTCTTAAATACCAATGGTTGTATGGCAAAACTTATGGAAGCCACAAGAATGATATTCAATGTATTACTTAATCGAAAACCAACTGTATAAAGACCCACATCACCCAGTTGACCAAATTCATTGATTATATACCTGTCAGCCTGATTTAACAGCACAACGGCAATCGATGAAAGAACCAGTGGTAAACAGAATCTGAAAATCTCTTTTAATAGGCTGATCTCTATTTTCAGTGATATATTTCGCCAGATATATTTGCTAAGAATTATAATATAGCCAAGCATACCAAATAGTTGAGCATGATAAATAGCCTCAACACCCTGGTCTTTTACAACCACAAGGTAAACCGTGATAACAAGCATAATTGCCATCTGTACCAGGTTTGCCAGGGTATAAAGCGAAGCCTTCTCCTGCACCCTCATAAGTGTTGATGGCATAATCAATACCATTTGAATCATTGAAGTAATTGCCATCAGCCGGATTAAATAACTGTTCTCAGCATGATCAAAGAGCAGGATTGATATATTTGATGAAAAAGGTAAAACCAGGGCAAGTCCAATAATTCCGAGAACAATGTGGGTAATTAAAAGTGTATAGAATAGATTTTTCCTTTTCTCCTCAACTCCGGGATCAAAATACCACCTGAAAAAACCATAATACAGAGAAAGACCAAAAATACTGATCAGAATTTGTGAAGTGCTTTCCAACAGTCCGATCACACCAAATTCCTGAATAGGAAAATGCTTAGTATACAATGGAATCAATACCAGGCCTGCCAGTTTGGGGGCCATGGTACCTAATGCATAAATAATTGACTGACTGAAAACCTTTTTCAGATCTGCTAGCATCCCTGGATAATAAGGATACAAAGATCAGCAATCAACCTTAATATCATCATGACACTTTTAAATATTTATCAATAATTAAAGGTACAATTATAAGTATAAGAACTCAACTATCAAAAAGCTAAAGATATTCCCATCTTTTTCCATCACCTGGCATAATTCAATGATGATTAATTCAAAGTTCATCATGCAATTGGAATAATTATCTTCGCATTCAAAATAAGCTAACCTACAATTATGAAAATCCTGATGCTTCTGGACCGTGAGTTCCCTCCTGATATCCGGGTTGAAAATGAAGCTCATTCATTAATTCAAGCAGGACATGAGGTGCATATTCTTTGTTATGATCATCAAAACAAGGAACAGGATGAGCAAATCAGGGGAATTTTTATTCATCGTTTTAAGATTAGAAAACAAGTTGCCAAAAAATCACTTGGCTTGATCCTCAATTTACCCATCTTCAAATGGATATGGAAGAAACAGGTTATTTCTCAGCTCAGAAAAGAAAAATTTAAGGCAATTCATATACACGACCTTCCTCTATGCATTCTGATCCCCTACCTCAAAAAACAAGGTCTTCATATTATTGCTGATATGCACGAGAATTATCCATTTCTTGTGGCAGAGCAGTATTATATGAGGTCAAAGCTTGGAAGATTTATTTTCCGTTACAGGAATTGGTTCAGGAAAGAAAGGAATTGGCTGTCACAGGCAAATGATATTATTTGTGTTGCCCCTGAGATGAAGAAAAGATTGGAAGCGACACTAGGAAATGGAAATAATATTCGAGTCGTTCCTAATACCTTCAGCTTTGATTCATTCGGCGCTAATCAAATCGAAATATCTGGCATCAAAAAGAGAATCAACTCTGATTTTATGATCCTATATGTAGGTGGTTTTGATTATGGCCGTGGTCTGGATATTCTCATATCTGCCATAAACCTTCTAAAAACCAGGATTGCCAACTTTTCATTAGTACTTGTTGGTGACGGAAGTATAAAGGCTGAATTAATTCAACTAGCAGAAACTTCCGGTATTAAAGATCTTGTTCATTTTGAAGGATGGAAACCTGCCACTCATGTTAAATCCTATATTGATGCCAGTTCCGTATGTATCATACCGCACCTCAAGTCAGAACAGACAGATAACTCTAGTCCAAATAAACTATTTCAGTATATGTTTTTCGAACGACCTGTCATTAGCTCTAATTGCACTTCTCTCGAGAAAATTATTACTGAAGAAAGGTGCGGACTTGTCTTCATAGATAGAGATGTAAATGATCTTGCTGAAAAGATATTTCAACTATATAGTCAACCGGAAGTAGCATCAAATATGGGCTCTAATGGTAAAGTTGCTGTTGTTAAGAAATATAATTGGGAAACTACCGTACAGCCTTTGATATCGCTATACGATTCTCTTACTAAATAGTTTCAACAAAAAACTATCTTATTAGCACAATTGTGCCATACTCCTTATCCGTCAGCTTATCATGGTTCCCTACATCCTTATTATTCCAGATAGTTCCATCGCGGAAGATGGCCTGGATCTTCCAGACATACACATCCTGCTGCACAGGGTGTCCTTTGTAGGTTCCATCCCAGGACTCCACCGGTGATCCTCTCTCATCCAGCTGCTTGGATTCCCAGATCATGGCTCCGTGTGAGTTATACACCTGGCAGTGGTAAGTGGCAAGGTTCTGCCCTACAGGTTTCCATATCCTTGTCTGCTGCAGCGTACCTCCCGGGGCAAAAGCATTGGGGACATACAAGCCTTTGAAGAGCAAGGTATATAACATGCTGGTGGTATCCGAGCAGCCCTGCTCATTCAGGGTAACCAGGGTCACAGTATAGGTGCCGTCTTCGGTGTAAGTGATCAGTGGGGAGGCCAGTGGTGATATCTCTCCATTGCCAAAGTCCCAGTGGTATTCATCGGCTCCGATGGATCCATCGTTGAACTGCACCTGTCCCTGCACCTGTTCTACATCTTCTGTATAGCTGAAAGCACTCAGTGGTGAGGGTTCCACATCTACCATTGCTCTTAAGGTATCAGCACATTGGTTGGTATCGCTGGCGGTCAGCAGTACCCTATACCTGCCGATACTGTCGAACACGAACTGCGGAGTAGATCCCTGCATTGAGCCTAAAAATCTTCCCAAACTGTCACTCACCCTCCATCCCCATAGGTTCAGCGGGGCAAGGTAAGGATCTGAATGGTCGAAGAAGTAGGTCGGATGCCCTACACAGGCAATAGAGCTGTTAAAGGTAGCAGAAGGCAGTCCATGGATTATCAGGCTGGTGGTGGCGGTATCACGGCATCCCGACTGGTTGGTGACAATCAGCCTGGGGTCATAACTGCCCGGGGCAGGATAAACCCAGGAGGGGTTGCGGTTTACAGCGGTGTCATACACACTCTGAGGGTCACCAAACTCCCAGCGGTAAGTGAGCAATGTGGCTCCATTGGCTTTGGTGGTATCGGTGAACATCGACTCCTGCTTGTAACATACATCCTGTGTTGAAAAACCTGCCATCGGGGTGGCGATTACCGTGATCACCCTTTGTGTGGAGTCACTGATCACGCTGCCCCCAACGATGGTGCTGACCTTTAGTTTTACAAGGAAAGTACCCGGCTGGGTGAAAGTATGGGTGGTGAGGGATTGATAGCTGTTATAAGTGGTCGGTTGTGCGGTATCTCCCCAGGTCCATACCCACTGACTGATCTGTGCATCACAGGTAGAAAAGTCCGCAAACTCAAGGGCATAGTTCTGGCATAACAAGGTGTCTGATGGCGTATAGGCTGCCACAATACAAGGGGAACGCTGAATGCTGTCAGTGACTGTTGCCGTGCATCCATTCCCATCCACTACGGTCAATGTGGTTACATAGGTTCCGGCTGTGGTGTATTTATGCGTGGTGCTGGTATTTGGGGCATTGATGGTATCCAGTGTCCCGTCGCCAAAGTTCCAGTACATGGTAGTAATAGCACTTGCGGTATCGATGCTTTGGCTGGTAAAGGTGATGGTTGAGTCGCAGCTGCCCGGGGTGTAATCGAACTGTGCTACAGGCAAAGCATGCACCTGAACGCTTTGGTAAGCATCCGCCTGGCATCCGAACTTGTCAGTGGTGGAGAAGTTAATGGTATAGAAGCCCGGGGCGGTAAAAATATGTCCCGGGGTTTTGAGGGTGCTCAGGTTCTGTGCTCCCGACTGAGGATCCCCAAAGTTCCACTGGAAACTGATCAGGGAATCGGCAGGAGCAGCAGGGGTGAGCAACTGCGGGGTGAACTGCATAGGCTCACCGAAGCAGGACTGTGTATAACTGAAGGTAGCAGTGAGCTCTGAGGGGACACATACCTGCTGGAAGGCTGTATCCACACATCCACGGATATCGGTGATCATCAGCTTTACCTCATAGCAGGAGTCAATGGCATAATACACATGGTTGGGGTTCTGTCCATTGCCATACTGGTAAGGCTCAAACTCCCAGTTCCATCCTGTGACCAGTGCCTGGTAGCTCCATGAGGAGTCCTGGAACTGTACCGCTCCATTGGCACAGGGACTGGCTGAGTATTTAAAGTAGGCCGTAGGCTTGTTCCATACCTGCAGTGGCATGGTCTTCACATGGGTGCAGCCATGCTCGGTAGTGGTGGTAAGGGTGATGGTATAAGTGCCTGCGGTAGTGAAGGTGTATTGCGGGTTCTGCATCGTGCTGGTATCAGCGGTGCCTGAGAGTCCAAAGTCCCAGTTCCATGCAACAAGGGTATCTCCCTGTGGGGCAGAGCTCAGGTCGGTGAACTGTGTGGGGGACTCGGCACAGGCCTGCTGGGCCAAAGTACGATTGCGGGGCACTGTGGATGGTCACAGGATGGCTGATGGCATTCTGGCAACCCGAGGTATCACTGATCGTGAGCACCACGGTAAAGGTACCGGCCACTCCATAGCTATGCTGCGGGTTTTGTGTGTTTGCAGTGGGACTGCCATCACCAAAGTTCCAGTTGTAAGTCTGTACCGCTCCCACCTGTGTGGCGGTGGTATCGGTAAAGAAGGTGGTGGCTGATCCAAGGCAAAGCAGGCTGTCATTGTAAAAATCTACTCCTGGTTTTGGAACAATGGATACATTCTGTTCCAGGGTATCCTGGCAGCCTGAAGCATTGGCAGTAATAAGCCTTACCAAATAAGTGCCCGGGTTGGCATAGTTATGTACCGGGTTGGTTTGGGTACTTGAGTTACTGCTTCCCGATGTGGATCGCCAAAGTTCCAGCTATGGGATACCAGTGTGGGACCTCCATTCAGACTGGTCTGGTCGGTGAACTGTGTGGCTTGTCCCTGGCAGGTATTCTGATAGCTGAAAGCCGTGAGCGGGGAGGCAGAGATGGTCACAGGGATAACACGTGTATGGCTGCAGCCCTGTTGTGTGCCAAGGGTCAGGCTTACAAGGAAAGTGCCCGGCTGGCTGTAGGTATGTGTTACCGTGGGGTGGTAAGTAGTAAAAGTGGTATCATTATCATCACCGAACTGCCAGTACCAGTTGTTGATTATTCCGCCATTGCCATTGCCCAAATCGGTGAAGGTGATCTCTGTGCCGGAGCAGGCGGGGGTATTGAAGCTGAAGTTCGACAGCGGACCGGGGGTTACGACCACTGCATTGGTCTTGGTATTTACGCAGCCTGCCGTATCGGTGATGGTGAGCATCACATTGAAAGTGCCGGACTGGGCATAGATATGCATCGGATCCACAAGGGTAGAACTCAGCCCATCCCCGAACTGCCAGTACCAGCTCTGGGTGGCATTTACATTCACCGCTGTGCTGGAAGTGAACTGGGTGGTATCACCACTGCATCCTGCCAAAGAACTGAAGTCTACCAGAGGTGGTGGGGTTACATTCACTGTTGAAGTGGTTGTATCACTGCATCCGCCTGAGATAATGGCTATCAGCCTTACTGTATAGGTCCCTGCGGTATTGAAGTTATGGATAGGGTTCTGCTGGCTGCTCTGGTTGGAAGAGCCTGAGCCCGGGTCACCAAAGTCCCATTGCCAGTTGGAGATGCCGGAGGTGGTATTGCTTAGAGAAAGATCCGTGAACGATACCGCTGCTCCCTGGCAGGCGGCGCCATGACTGAACAGCGCCGTAGGTTTGGGAAGGATGGTAAGGGTTTTGGTCTGCAGGTTGGTACAGGAATCGGAGCTTTTTACTGTCAGGGTTACATTGAAAGTCCCCGCCTGGGCATAGGTATGTGATACAGAGGCTGTAGCAGGGAAGTTGATTACCTGGGTGTTGCCATCACCAAAATCCCAGAACCAGCGCGTTACATATCCCGCAGCAGAAGTAGTAAGATCAGTAAACTGTACCAGCTGATCATCACAGGCAGGAGAAGAGAAGTCGAAGTTCACAAGGGGCAGCGGAACGATGATGATCGGGTGGCTGCGCTGGTTCTCACATCCTGCCGTATCGGTAACGGTGAGCGTGACGGTATAGGTCCCGGCAAAGGTATATACATGGCTGGGAGACTGAAGGGTACTGCTGCCTCCATCCCCAAAGCTCCAGTACCAGCTGGCAATGGTGGGGACAGCCATGCCTGCAGGGCTGAACTGTGCAGGATTATCCTGGCAGGCGCTCTGGAAGCTGAAGTCGGTAACAGGCAAAGGCTTGATGGTTACAGGGTAGCTGATCGTATCGGAGCAGCCGTTTAAGGTGAGGGTGATCAAGTTCACTGTATAGTTGCCCGTAGCGGCATAGCTGTGTATGGGGTTCTGATCAGTACTGGTATTGAATACTCCTGAACCAGGATCGCCAAAGTTCCACTGCCAGGAGGTCAGGCTCTGACTTCCGGAAGTGGTGGTAAGGTCGGTGAAGTGTACAGGGCTGTCCTTGCAATGGCCTGAGCTCATAAAGTCGGCCGTAGGGGAACCAAACACATTCACCACTCTGGAGAAGCTATGGGTACAGCCCTCGGAGTTGGTAACGGTAAGGGTCACATTGAAAGTACCTGTTACGGCATAGATATGGCTTACATCGGGGATCGCAGGGAACAGGATGGTCTGAACAGGGCTCCCATCGCCAAAGTTCCAGCTCCAGCTGGTCAGGTAGCCCGATTCTGTGGTACTCTGGTTATTGAAGCTGATGGTTTGTCCCTGGCAGTTATCGGTGGCAGAGCTGAACAAGGCCGTTGGCGGTGGGGTAACAATCAGGGTATGGGAACGGGATCCTTCGCAGCCTGCGGTATCGGTGATGGTAAGGATTACCGTATAGGTGCCTGCTGCAATATAGGTGTATTGGGTGTTGCGGGTATTGGAAGTAGAGCCATCGCCAAAATCCCAGTGGTAGGTAGCCGTAGCATTCAGGTTGATCAAGGTACTGTCGGCCCAGAACAAGGTGGGGGTGCCCAGGCAGCCGGTGGTACTAGTAAAATCAGCCAGGGGAGCGCCTTTTACATTCACCTGCCGAATGATAGTGTCGCTGCAGCCATTAAAGTTCTGTACAATCAGGGTTACATCATACAAGCCTGCCGTAGTATATAGATGTGTTGGATCTTCCAGTGTGCTGGTGTTCAAAGATCCTGAAGCAGGATCACCAAAATCCCAGCTCCAGCTGGTTACGGCTCCCCCTCCATTGGTGTTGCTCGCATCGTTGAAAATGGCCAGTTCATCCTGGCAGCTATTCCAGTATTCAAAGCTTGCATCTGGTGGACGGGAAACAATAACCAGCGTGGTAAAGATATCCCGGCAACCAAAGTTGGTTTCTATGCTCAGGCTCACAGAATAAGTTCCGGGGCCTGAATAATTATGTTCCGTATTCGCTGCTGATGGGAAGTAGATAGTATCAGCCGGACTTCCATCTCCAAAATCCCATATCCATCGGTTAACAAACCCCTGCCCTACTCCTGGTGCAATTGTACTAAGATCTGTAAACCAGGTTTTTCCTCCTTCACAATTTGGGGTTAGGTAGCTGAAAAAAGCGTTCGGACCCGGCCTCACTTCTACCGGGTGGGTGATGGAATAGCTACATCCGTTGGTATCGATAACACTTAAAGTGACCTGGTAGGTGCCATGACTGGGATAAACATGGGAGGGTTCATTCGGAGTATTGAAACTGGCATAAGTCCCATCACCAAAATCCCATAACCATTGACTGATCTTATTGATATAGTTCCCACTTACACTAAAAAAGGTCGTATCGCCAAAACAAGGCAGGTTAGCTGTGAAATCAGTTACCGGCGTTGGACTCATGATAACAATCACTGTATCTGACATCGATCGGCTGCAATTGCCTGACGGATTGGTCCCCATCACCGAATACTGCCCGGGAGTATTAAACAATCCAAATATCAATGGATGGCCGCTCCCGGAAAAGGGTAAGCTTACTGCGGAACCATTGTAGTTCAGCTGATATACCATTCCAACCTGTGACCCACTCAAACCAATCACTACTCCTGAATCCGATTCACAAAATACCCCATCATGGGTTACACTCATATGAAATGGGGATGGAAGTGGATTCACAGTTATGGAAGCCAGGCCAGTAATCGAGTCCGAAGGAACAGTACAATTGGCATCACTGGCAGCACTGATCCAGTAACTGCTGGTGATATTCGGACTCACATTCACAACATAAGGAGAAGTACTTATTCCTCCCACCGTAACTGCCTGAATACCATTTGTATAAGTTAAGTCCCAGGGAGGTGTCCCGGTAAATGTAAACATTAATGGTGTACTGGTTTGTTCGCAAATATCTGTAGATCCTGAAATGGATGTAGTCGGATCAGGATGAACGGTAAGCATCAACTCATCATCACCAGCAAGATTATTGCATCCGGTCAGGTCCAGATGTAGTATAATTTGAGAACCGACATCATTTGGCCCAGGGGTATAATTTGAGAAAAGTGATGTAGGGTTACTAAAATAGCCATCGCCTGATGAAGACCATAAAGATGAAAAATGATACTGGGCATTGGCATTCAGAGAAAAAGGACGTTCATCACATATGAAATCATCAATGCCTGCATAACCAATTGGCGTTGGATCAATTCTTAATACAAACTCATCAGTAACCAAATTGGAATGACAATTGCCAACTCCATAACTACTTAGAACAAAATGTATCTCTCTGTCAATAGTAATTCGATCAACGGGGCCAGGATAATATATTGGATCTAAGACATTTTCTGCGCTTAAATTTCCATCTCCTCCATAAAATGTCCAGTTTATTGAATCCGCATTTGCATGTAATGCAATTCCAGAAAGTTGATATAAACGCTGAGTGTTACAAATGAAATCGTCAGGACCTGCATCAACAGAAGGATATGGAGAAATGAACAGAATCTTATCATCGACTGCTGAATGAAATTGGCAAGCCCCAATACCTTTTACATGTAACAAAAGATTCACATATCCAGTTGAGAAATCATTATTACCCGGGATATATGCGGGGAGAAGAATATTCTCATCATTAAACAAACCATCTCCCCCAACCCACATTATTGTTGAGAAATTATTGGCTTGTGCATCCAGTATTTGGACAGGATTATTCATCTGTAAGCAATGGAACTCATCATTTCCAGCATTTACCATTGGCATTGGATCGATGTTCAGAATCATCTGGTCGGTTACCAATTCGGTGGCACAGGCTCCGGCACCCGTCCCCGACAATGTAAGTATTACCTGACCTGTGGCAATATCATTCAGGCCCAGGATATAGACTGCATTTAACAGGTTTACATTATTGAAGGTTCCATCGCCACTGCTGCTCCATTGGTATAATCCACAGTTTTGAGCCAATCCAGACAGGCTGTAATTGTTAGCTGAACAGATCGTGGCATTGCTCCCTGCCGACACATCAGGATAGGGGGAGATTGTCAATATCATCCCATCCCAGGCTGTTTGTCCGGCACAGCTAAGGGCTCCTTCAACCTCAAGTGTCAGGTAAATATCACCCGTTTCATTAGGCAAGGGTGTATAAACAGGATTTATTGTATTGGAACCTGCCAGGCTACCAGTACCTGTTTCTGTCCAGCTGATCCCCCCTGTTATAGTGTTCTGGGCTGTGGCTCCTGTAATATTGAATACTGTGCCCTGGCATACCGATACATCTGGTCCTGCATTGGCCACAGGCGTAGGATCAATGGTCAGAATCATCTGATCATTAACATCTGTGCAAGGTGAGGCTGCAATTCCCTGCAAACTCAAGGTAATATTTCCACTCTCACCCAGACCTGGAGTATAAACAGGGTGCAAAAATGTTGGATTATTAAAGCTCCCAGTTCCCGAATGACTCCATAGTAAGGATACACAATTCTGCGCCACTGAACCCGTAAGGGTATAGCTACTATTCTGACAAACTGAAGCATCCGATCCTGCATTGGCGGTGGGTTGTCGTGTTATATACAGGGTCATTGAAGATGACTCAACCGGGCAGGGGGATACCGCTGAGGCTGATAGGGTTAGTACCACTGATCCGAACATAATATCTGCTGCACCAGGCGTATAAATGGGATGCAATACCGAATTACTACTAAAACTCCCGCTTCCATTACTGCTCCATTGCAACCCCGTATAACCCGATGCTGATGAGTTTGACAAGGTATAACTACTCCCCTCGCATATTGTAGCATTTCCTCCAGCATCAGAACTGGCTGCAGGCTGTATTGTCAGCTGCATCTGGTCAGCATCTGAAATGCAGGGTGATTGTGAAGTTCCGGTCAGCGTCAGGGTTATGGTCCCTGTTTCGTTGACATCGGGTAAATACGTTGGATGAAGATTAGTTGGATTCAACAGATATTTGCAGTGTCATCCCGGAAACCGCACTCTGGCAGGCTGCCAGAGAATTTGCCGTCAGTGTTAAGACAACACTACCTGATTGTATATCAGTAAGACTGGGGGTGTATACCGGATGAAGAATGCCTGTATTATTGAAACTACCATTTCCGGAGGTTGACCAGGTAAGGGAAGAATAATTAGCAGCATTCGATGCCGAAAGCGTATAGGAACTACCTTCGCAAATGCTTGCATTGGAACCCGCAAAGGAAGTAGCTGACGGATTGATGGTCAGGTTCATTGAATTAGTGATCTGGCCGCATGGGGGATTACCATTAGCTGTCAATGTTAAAACAACTATTCCGTTTTCAGTCACACCAGGGGTATAGGTTGGAGTTAAGGTACTGGCATTACTCAAACTTCCCTGTCCATTGTGGCTCCATATCACAGAAGTATATCCACTGGCTGATGCCGTGGTAATGGTATAAGGTGAATTCTGGCATGTGGTGGCATCAAGACCGGCATTCGCAGTAGCTGTGGAAAGGAATTTAAGAACCAGGAAATCGCTGCTTGCAAGGCAAGGTGATATTCCAGAACTAATAAGTGTTAAAGAAACGGAACCAACTGTGAGATCATTTAAACTAGGAGTATAGGTTGGATGTAAAGTATTTGGATTACTAAAGGAGCCAGTACCAGAAGATGTCCAATAGGGGTTACTAGAATTAATAATATAAGAATCCTGCAATAAGTATGGGAGAAGTTCGCCGCATAAAGTGTCATCAAAACCTGCAAAAGTCTGAGGAGAGGGTTGAATATGGATTATTAATTGATCTTGTTCATTTGAACATGGTGAAAGGCCAATACCAGTAAGGGTTAAAGTTACATCTGTTGTTTCATTAGGAGCACTGAGATAAGTAGGTGTTATAGTATTTGGAGAAAGCAACGTTCCATTCCCATTATGAGTCCAGTTCACGGATGTCACATTTTGAGCTGAAGCTCCAGAAATAGTGTAAGAACCTGATTGGCAGATTGTAACATCAGGGCCAGCATTTAGTAAGGCTGCTTTTTGAATAAATAAAATAAGTGTATCTGCGATCCCTTCACAGGATGACCCATTACTTGGAGTAAGTATTAAAAGGACCTGCCCGGCACTGATATCATTTAGACTAGGTGTATAAACAGGATTCAGAATACTGGCACTATTAAATGAACCGGTTCCAGATGTTGTCCATTCCACTGATAATGCATTAGTTGCAGTAGCTTCAGAAAGAAGTACGGGTAAATCATCTGTGCATACAGTCAAGTCATTTCCTGCAAAAGCAGTTGAAGAGGGACCATCAGAGAGTAAAAGTTTCATGAGAAAAATATCATAGCCACCATTATAGGTTGGATCGAGAGCATTGGGTGTGGTTGGGAGATTTGGGGACTTAGTTTCACCTAGTAAGTATACTGTATCTGCAATTAAATGTATTGACATTCCTTGATCGATGTTATTTCCTCCCAAGAATGTAGAATAAATTAACTGAACTAATGTCGTATCTAAAACAGTTAAAAAACCATCACTTAGACCTCCATTAAATGTATTATCATAACAACATTGCGTAGTAGGAAATTCAAGTCCACATGACCCTGTCAAGAACAACTGATAATCTGCAGATATCTCAATGTTCTGAATAAAATCATCGCCGGTACCACCTAGATATGTGGAACGAATAACCATACTTCCATCAGAACTAAGTTTAATAACTATCCCATCACTATTTCCACCTCCGAATAATATCTGAAAGGCAAAAGACTGATGTAAAAAACCGGGGCCAGCTTTTCCTGTAATTAACAAGTTTTTATTCTCATCAATGTTTGGTTCACCTCTCGGTATATCATCACCTGATGTACCTAAATATGTTGAATAAAGCAACGTCGTTAAATTAGAATCGAATTTGCAAGCAATAATATCATATGTACCGCCATTAAATGTATTATCATATGCTCCAGATGTAGTAGGAAAAGTACCTTGTACAATACCCGTGATATAGATATTTGATTCATTATCACTAGTGATCCCTACCCCTCTATCAGCATTCGTACTGTCAATATATGTCGACGCAAGCAATTGATTTCCGCTTGAATTCAACTTTGAGACAAAAATATCATACCAACCTCCGTTTGATGTTTGAAATGCATTAGGTGTAATTGGAAAATTTCCCGAGGTTTGTCCAACAATACAAATATTCTCCTGGTTATCAATATGAATTTGAAAAGGCTGATCCTCAGCAGGCCCACCTAGAAAAGTTGAAAACACAATATTATCACCTGAATTATTAATTCGTGCTATAAAAACATCATATGGTCCACCTTGAAAATTCGTTTGATAGCTACCACTAGTAACCGGGAAACCAATACTTGCATCTCCGGCAATTACAATATCATTATTACTTCCAATCAGTTTGATACTATAGCCATAATCATTCCCGGGTCCTCCTAAATAGGTTGAAAAAATAATATTCTCACCAGTTGGGTCCATTTTCACAACAAAAGCATCAAATCCACCATTATAACTTGGACTCACAACGCCAGGTGTAGTAGGAAAATTTAGGCTAGTTGTTCGTCCAGTAAAGTAAATATTACCTTCAGTATCAGTTACAGAATTACCAGACAGGAAAAAATCATCTCCACTTCCTCCACAATAACTTAGAAAGGTTAATTCTGGATCGATTATTAAGTCAAAATTTTTATCATATTTTCCAACTATTAAGGAAACTATTCCTCTATTATCGATATGATAATTCAGATTTACTAATATTTTTTTATTCCCAATCAACTGATAAGCTTCAGGAATTCTTTCAATCATCAAACCTATTATTGTACTAATTTCTAAATCTCCATTGTCTTTAACAGATACCCCTATATTTCCGTTGATCTTAAATTTAAATTTGCTAAGATCGCCATTAGGGTGGACAATTATATCGCTCTTCAACCTATATGCATCAGAATAATAGATCAAATCTATCTTTTCGTACATATTGCTATAAACAAGGCTTTTAAAATTTTTTAAACCTGAATACCATTGATCTGGATTATCACCATAAAGAAAATTAGTTACAGTGTTTGAATATTGCTCCTTTGAAATTACGACATCATTGCAAACCTCCTGAAATTCAAATTCAAGATTCACTACTTTTATTTCTTGATCGTGGAAAGAGAAAATTTGGTGAACAACTTTGTTTCTTTGAAAAAAACTGCAACTTTGATCAGTTGGTCTTATAGCAAACGTATTTGAATCAAGTTGTCCTTGATTGGGTATAAATTGTGAAGTTAAATACTTATTACTACTAGCATATGAATAACTATACTGATAAAGAGTAAAAAGTATAATCAGATTAATCAATCTAAGTGTTTTCATGATTTGAAATATATAATAACCTATATTAAACTATAAAATTAAAAAAAATGTAAAAAATATTAAAGGAAATAAAAATTTTCTTTTTAGATAGTCATATTTATGATTATTAAGATTTAGATTTAATGAATAACTTTGCACTTAAAATCTATTGTATTATCTCTTAATAAGTTAATTTACATGCCTTTATTAAGTATCGGTCTGCCTGTATATAATAGTCAAGAGTATCTTGAGGAAGTAATTCAGTCTTTGATTGTTCAATCTTTCACTGATTTTGAATTAATAATTTCAGATGATAAATCTAAAGACAATACGATTAACATATGTCAGAGATTTTCAGATGTTGATCAAAGGATTATTATTTACAAACAAGATATAAATATAGGCATGGTTCGAAATCAAAATTTTGTCTTAAGTAAGGCTAAAGGCAAATATTTCATGTGGGCAGCTCATGATGACTATTATCACAAGGAATTTATCAAAGAACTTCTATTTATTCTAGAAGAAAACCCAAAAATGGTAAGTGCATTTTGTAATACAGCAGTATTTTCAACAATAAATGATAAACCCATTAAGATATTTAGCCTTGATTTCTCTGATACATCAGCTCTGAGGAGATTGATTCGGTTTACTTTTATTTTTAATGATGCTCATTTCTACGGTATACACCGAAGAAAAGCTCTTATAAATACTGAAGTCCCTGTCTGGTGGGGGAAAAACAAAATTACGCCTGCAAATACTAATTACCCTGTACTATTTTATCTTCTGTCGTTAGGTGAATATGGGTATTTAAATGGGAATCCACTATTCTATAAAAGGCAAAAGAAAGAAAATTACTCACTTGGCCCCTCCAGGACAATTATTCAACAGATCCTCTTTTTAATAATCAGAAAGTTAAACCTGTTTATTTTGTGCTGTTCAAATGTCCACAAAGCTAGAAGAAATCCTGTCATCACACTTTCTATAATACCATTTCTAATTATAAGAATCATCTATAATCTTATAAAAGAGATTTTATATTTATTGAAGTTAAATATTAGACTTTTTCGATAGCCTTTCAATGTTATAGCATTTCATTGTACTCACATAATATCTAGAATAATTTATATTGGGCTCTTATAACTGCTTTTCTAAAAGATGGAAGACCATCTTCAACATAAAAAAAGATATATCCATCTGATATTTCAAATGGAATGTCATTTACATGAAAAAAATTAGATATTTCTCCAAGATCATCTTCATGATGGTAAGTGCATACTGTTATTCTAATTTCTTTAAATCTATTTATTAATAGATTAACTCCGCTTAGAGCCTTAATTTCAAAGCCTTCTATATCCATTTTAATAAAAACAGAATCAGCAATAACTTCTGATAAAATATCCGGTAAAGAAATACAATTCATATCAGATTGGTTTGACAAAAATTTTTCTATAAAGAAAATTTTTTCATCCCAAGGCTTGAATGTTAACTTTAAAGCTTCAATCCACTCTTTATTAGGTTCTATTAAAAAATACTTTATTAGCTTGCTCCACAATAGATAATGCGAAATTTCCTTCAGCAACACCTGCATCGATGACAATTGAATTATTAGGAAATACAAAACTATCTGTTAAATATCTGTGTGGAGAATTGATATCCTGTTCTTTGAGAACATTTCGATGTGACCAAATGACCTGATCTTTGCTAAATCTTTTGGGGTAATACATTTTCTTCCCTTGATATATCACATAATAAAACCCATTTTCTAGATCAATCCTAACATCTATATTTAGATGATCATATTTATTTGCCCATTTATAAGGTAAAGCTGAGTATTTGTGCCATTTCAAGTATTTTATACTCTCCTTTATCTCAGGAGGCAATACTCTTGACTTTTGAGTTTGCAAGTGTTTAATTAACAAATTCCTTCTAGATTTTGAATCACTCGACTCAAATATAGCTGCATAAAAATCAAGTAGTTTCGTAGGAAGTAAAACTCTCAAAATCCTAACTAATTTCTTCATATATTGTGATGTAATGATATTGAGCCAAAAACAGTAAGACCGTACTAGCAACTTTGTTTAGTTAGAGGCAAAAGTAGTTAGTTTTAATTATTCCTAATACTAAATAAAAAAGTTTCCAAATATGAGTTTGCAACTTGATGATTCACTCTCTTTTTTTGCAGTTTTTCTAATAAACTGTATTATCTTCAAGGTTCTTTAAAATTAAAAACCCAACTTCACCGCCTCCTCTTCTTCGCATTCTGAATGCTTACATTCAACTCAAAACCAATCAAAACAATCATCGCATTGAAATAAATCCAGATCATGACTATTATTAGTGTCCCGATCGAACCATATAATGTATTGTACTGCGATAGGTTATTTACATAATAGTTAAATCCAATAGAGGTAGCTGCTGTTAATAATGTCGCCAATGTTGAACCAGCCGAAATAAAACGAAATCGACTCTTCCTTGCTGGCGCCAGATAATATAAAAAGGAAAACGCAAGAAATAACATAACTAATGTTATCATCCATTTCCCGACAGAAATCAAATAATAACCAAATGCATCCCTTATTATATTTTCATCTGAAAGAAAATCAATAGCAATTGGTCCTAGGGTAATTAAAATAATTGCCATAACTACTAGTATCGACAGAATTATTACCAATAAGATAGATACTAATCTTATTAACAACCAGTTCCGTGTCTCTATTGAATGATGTGTCTGATTAAAGGACTCTATTAAACTGTGAATACCATTAGTTGAAAAATATAAAGCCATCACAAAACCTATCGATAGTAACCCACCCCTTGGTCTTTTTACTATATCCAGCAAAGTTTCTTCAACAGCCTCAAACGCTTTCTTCGGAATAAAACTCTGCATTAAATCCATCAATGAATCCTGAAAACCACTTATTGGTATATATGGGATTATCGTAAAAAAGAAAATAATCGCCGGAAATAATGCCAGGAAGAAATTATAAGAGAAGGCGGCTGCCCTCATACTTATAGCTCCCTTCTTTAGCCCTTTGATAAAAAACTCTGCAACATCGTATAATGGCATTCCATCAAAACCTGGCAAAATAAGACTTCGGGAAATCCTAACAGTTGCCCTTATCGTCTTGCTTTGAATTAATTGCTCAAGCTTCTTTCGAAAATATTGATTGATGCTCAACGCTAAAGGAGTTATCATTTTCGTTAGATGGACTTATTTGACAGCCTTCAGACTTAAATCCAAACTATTAATATGATGAGTAATTGATCCGATGGAGACAAAATCCACACCACATTCAGCATATTGCCTTACAGTCGAAAGTGTAATCCCACCTGAAGCTTCAGTTTCAAATCGCTTGTTAATCATCTTAACAGCTGTCCGAAGTTCATCAAAGTTAAAATTATCTAACATAATTCTATCGACACCACCTTCATCTAATACCTCTTGCACTTCCGCCAAAGTCCTTGTCTCAATTTCAATCTTTAATCTTAAATCATTGTTTTTTAAGTAGTTAGTTGCAGAAGCAATAGCATTCCTGATACCTCCGGCAAAATCTACATGATTATCCTTAATCAAAATCATGTCAAAGAGCCCAAACCTGTGATTCTCGCCTCCTCCAATTTTCACAGCCATCTTTTCGATTTCCCTTAATAATGGGGTAGTTTTTCTTGTATCCAAAACTTTTGTTGGAAGATCACCAATAGCATCAACAATTTGACGAGTTTGAGTTGCAATACCACTCATCCTTTGCATGAAATTCAAGACAGTTCTTTCGGCTGTCAGGAGTTTTATGGAATCAGACTCTACATAAAATACAATGTCTCCCTTTTTTACCAATGCTCCATCTTCCAATTCTACTGTCATGACACAAGAAGGATCAAGAATACTGAATATCCTTCTGGCTATTTTAACACCAGCAATTACTCCATCCTCTTTTACCAGGAGTTTAGCTTTCCCCCTTGCATGCGATGGAATTGTTGATAAAGAAGTGTGATCTCCTTCACCAATATCCTCAATCAGAGCTTCTCTGATAATTTGATCTATATTCACAATCTATACTTTAAGTGGGGGGAAAAATCAATCTGCTTCAAATTGTATCTGCTGAATCAGCATGGAGCCCTCAATTGGTTTCAGGAGAATATAAGCTTTAAATACTTGATTATTACTTTTGTATGTACCTATAATAAACTGAGAACCACCAGCTGAATTTCCTTTCTGATCTAATACAAAAGACGAAGGTGGAATCTTTGAGAAAAAATCCTTCATAACCATCTCAGCTTGAACTTTACTGAAAGTCCCTTCCTTCCCGGGAATGGTGATCTCAACAGTGCTACTAAAGTAAATTGCTAATGATTTTGAGTTTCCTGTACGAATAGCACTTGCAATATTCTCATGAACACCAGGAACAATTAAAGAAACGGTAGACCCTGACACCATGCCAACGATAACAAGAAATACCAGGATTTGCAAAATATATTGTTTCATGATCGTTTTTTGAATCAGTACAAATATACAATAATCGAACCAATCGGATTAAAAAAAGGAATTGAGGTTCTACCTTAAGAAATTTCTATACCTATATTTGCCAGAGTATTAAATTAGAAAAACACAATATATGGTTATCACAATTCTGGTTGTTGGTAAAACAACTGAGGATTTTATCCGACAAGGCTTCACTTTATATTTTGAGCGCCTTAAACACTATTTGGGCGTCAAATATATCGAGATCCCGGAACTTAAGGAGAAACGAAATATGTCTCCTTTACAAATCAAAGAGAAGGAGGCTCTTACAATCCTTTCCAATATTCCTAAATCAGCCACCATAATCTTACTTGATGAACACGGAGTTTCAAAATCTTCTATTGAGTTTGCATCCCTTATTCAAAAACAGATGAATACCGGTATTAAAGAACTCATCTTTATCATAGGTGGTGCATTTGGTGTTTCAGAACTTATTAAAAAACAGTCAGATATCTGTATTTCTTTATCAAAAATGACATTTACCCATCAATTCATTCGGGTAATTCTTGCAGAACAACTCTACAGAGCAATGACCATTTTAAAAAATGAGCCTTATCATAACGAATAATATAAAAAAACTTATTAACCCTATTTTTAAAAGTAGAACCTTCAGGAAAACAACCATATGAAAAACCTGGTATTTGCGACTAATAACCAACACAAACTCCATGAGATCAAACTCCTTCTCAAAGGTAAATTCAATATTCAAAGCTTGCAAGATCTTAATATCTTAGAAGAAATACCTGAAACAGAGAACACCCTTGAAGGCAATGCCAGACTTAAAGCTGAGTTTATTACAAGCAAATACGGAATAGACTGTTTTGCAGATGATACTGGTCTGGAAGTTGAATCATTAGATGGAAGGCCTGGTGTTTATTCAGCCAGATATGCCGGATATGAAAATGACTTCGAAGCCAATACTGTTAAAGTTTTAGCTGAACTTAACGGAATTGACAATCGTACTGCCAGGTTTAGAACAGTTATCTGCCTGATTATGAACCATGAAAAGTATTTCTTTGAGGGAATTGTAAATGGAAGTCTTACCAGAGAAAAAAAAGGAAGTCTGGGATTTGGCTATGACCCGATCTTTGTTCCATCTGGATATAGCCTTACTTTCGCTGAAATGCCAATTGAGCAAAAAAACAGCATGAGTCACAGGGCAATTGCAACCTCAAAACTCATAGACTTCCTCTTAAATCAAAAGATCTGAAAGTATTATAGATTACTTATGTTGCTTAATTGCCTCATAGACCAGTGAAGAAAAGAAATCTGACAGATTAATTCCTGCAGATTTTGCTTGTTTTGGAATGATGCTCCCTTCCGAAAATCCAGGTACAGTATTTACCTCCAAAAACCACCATTTCCCTTCACTAAGAAAATAATCAAACCGGACTACTCCTTTACAATTGAACTTCTCATACAACATAGCTGTCATTTTCCTACACTCATCTTCTTCGTGTGGAGTAATGACTGCTGGTGTTACCTCTTCAGCCATTCCGGAGGTATACTTTGCTTCATAATCAAAGAAATCATTCTTGGGAATCACCTCAGTCACAGGCAGCACGACAAGTCTTCCTTCTGTCCTAAAGACTCCGCAAGCCATTTCCCTACCTTTAATATATTCTTGCACCTGTACTTCATTGTCTTCTGCAAATGCCAGCTTTAAAGCAGGTTCAAAACCTTCGAGATTGTATACTTTCGTAACCCCAACACTTGATCCTGACTTATTTGGTTTTATAAAACAAGGCAGTCCTACTTCTTTAGCAAGTTGTTCATAAGTCCATTTATGCCCGTCCCTTAATAGCACGGTCCTGGCTACATTCATACCTGCTCTGATTGCTATATCATTACAGAAAAACTTATTAAAAGTCAGTGCTGAAGTTGTGAGATCACAGGATGTATAGGGAATACTCATCAAATCCAAATATCCTTGTAATTTTCCATCCTCTCCCGGTGTGCCATGAATTGCAATGAATGCACAATCAAAATGGATTTTTCGATCTTTTAGGTGAAGTGAGAAATCATTCTTATCGATTTGAATACTTTCATCCTCATTCAATGTATAATGCCAATCATTTTTCCTTATTAAAATAGGATAAATATCAAAAAAATTCTCATCAAGAAACTTGGCTACAACCTTAGCACTGCCAATGGAGACATCAAATTCGCCTGAATCTCCTCCCATGAGTAAAGCAATTGACAACTTCCGATTCATATTTTCAACGTTTTGATTGCAAAGGTAGGGACTTCAAAGGAGTATGCCCCATGGAAATTTATATCTTTGCATAGTAAACAATAAATTAATTTAACAAATAGTTATACCTGACAAGGTTCAAGATTCATAGCCTCTATCACTTCCTAATCATGAATTTCATTCAGTTTATTACGACCCGAAGATTCCTGAAACATTTTGGCATCTCTTTGCTAATCAGTCTGATTTTGGGTTGGATAACACTTTCTTTGCTTAAACAATACACTAAACATGGATCATCGATCGAAGTACCAAATCTGGTTGGGTTATCAAGCCAGGAAATAAGTCAGATGGAGGATCTTGAAGATTTTGAACTTCTTGTCGTTGATTCAGTCTATGACTATGAGAAACCAGGGGGAATGATTGTTACCCAGGATCCACAACCAAAATCGAAAGTAAAATCAGGCAGAACTATTTATCTCTCGATGGTTGCCTTTGTTCCGGAGCAAGTTAAAATGCCGGCTTTAAATGATTTATCCTTAAGACAAGCGAAAGCTTTGCTTCAGACATATGGTCTTAAATTAGGAAGTGTAAAATCCATACCCGATCCCGCCAAGAATGCAGTTCTTCAAGTTACTTATAAGGGAAGAAGCATACAGCCTGGTGCTATGATTCGAAAAGGTTCCGTTATTGATTTATTTATTGGTTCCGGCTCAGGTGGAACTGAAGCTCAAATCCCATTTCTTATTGGGAAATCAAGAAGAGAAGCCATTTCTGAAATCATTCGTCTTGGAATGGTTACCGGTGAAGAAATATATAATGGAAATTCTGATTCCACCAATGCCAGAGTATACTTACAAGAGCCATTTTACGTTTATGGTTTGAAAATACCTCTGAGCAGTACGATTAATTTAACTTATCGATCAGATGAATCGTTTGATTTTGAGAGTTATATCCGAAGTTTGGAAATTGATACTATTAAGGTTGATAGCACTTCACAATAAACTCATTTATTAATTATGCGAAAACTATTAGCAATCCTTGTCCTGATTAGCCTTTTTGGCTCATTGAAAGCCCAGGAGAAGATGTTTGCATTGGAACACAACAAATCTGTGAAGAATAAAAGCATTAACAGCTACAAAGATTCACAAGTCAGTTATGCTGACACTGTTTTTGTTTCACTTCCTTTTCTTGATGACTTCTCAGTAGTTTCCATTTGGCCCTCCCCTTCTAAATGGGCTGATAATTATGTTTATATCAATACGGATTATGCTAAGCATTCTCCAACAGTTGGAGTTGCGACTTTTGATGCTATTGATGAAGATGGCGCCTTGTATTCATCTGCCGGTCCATATCAATTTGAGGCAGACTTCCTTACTTCACAACCCATCAGGCTTGATTCTTTGTTCTCCCCGATACAACGTGCGATACTTAAAAGTGATTCCCTTTACCTAAGTTTTTTTTATCAACCTCAGGGAAAAGGATCAATGCCTGCAAAAAAAGACTCCCTGGTACTTGAATTCCACTCCCCTCTTGAATTTGATACAATTGTTACCGCTGAGGATACTGTCATTTCTCCCCACTGGCAATACAAGTGGTCAAGTGCAGGAGGCACGCAAGTTGACACATTTGCAATTGTCCATGGTCAATATTTCAACCAGGTTTTAATCCCTATCAACGATAGTATACGATACTTCAAAAAGGGGTTTCGCTTTAGATTCAGGAATTATGCAAGCCTTGCCAACAATTATGTGCCTGATTGGCAGAGCAATGGCGACCAATGGAACCTCGACCTGGTTTACCTTAATTCTGGAAGATCCATTAATGATACGATAATTAAAGATGTTGCATTTGCAGATAGAGCTCCTTCTATGTTGGCAAAATATGAAGCAATGCCCTACACCCAGTATGGTGAAAATTTTGTGAATGAAATGAAGGATACGCTCAGCATCTTTATTGCCAACCTGGATAATTCACCGCAAAATATATCGTATCGGTATCATGTCCAGAAGGATTCACAACTTCCATTCAAAACTTATGATGGGGGAAGTTATTCCATTTTCCCTTTCCTGACAAACAGTTATTCTACCTATCAGCCCTTTGCCCGCCCCATCGTTAATTTCTTGTATTCACCATTTGAAAACCAGGAAGAGATCGTTTTCCATACCACTCACTATCTCACCACTGACCCGGCCATGATCATTCAAAGCAATGATACAATAAGGTATACCCAGGTTTTCAGCAATTATTATGCATATGATGATGGAACTGCAGAAGCCGGTATTGGTCTTAACGGAGCAGCAGGTTCATATGCCGTGCGTTTCGAATTGAATACAATGGATACACTGAGGGCTTTAAAGATATTCTTTAACCAAATCAGGTCAGGAGCAAGTGATAAATACATTGATATCACGATTTGGAATGATTCATTTGGAAAACCTGGCACAATTATTAAACAGTTAGCTCAGGTCAACCCACTTTATTCTGATAGCCTCAACAATTTCCAGACCTATTGGTTTGATGAACCTCTTGTTATTGAACCTGTAAATTTCCCGGGACTGATCTTCTATGCCGGTTGGCAGCAAACAGCTATTGATAACCTTAATGTAGGACTCGACAGATATAATGATACCCATCAATACAGATTCTATAATGTGGATGGAACCTGGCAGTCAAGCGACGAGCAGCATGCAGGCTCTTTATTATTGCGCCCTGTAGTTGGCAAAGCAAATCCTGTTTCAATGCAAGAGAATCTTCAGACAGGACAATTGGCAATATATCCAAATCCTGTTGCCAATGGGAATCTTAATATCAGGTTGCCAATCAATTTGATGCATCATTCTTCAAATGAATTATCAGTTTCGGTGTTTAATTCTTCCGGAATAAGAATTTCTTCGTTTCCATATCAGGAAACTATAAATATTGACAACTGGCTTCCAGGGCTTTATGTGATTCGTTTACACAGTGAGGTGGATGGAAAAATTTATTTTGGGAAAGTGATAAAAAAGTAGAGTAGCAAACAAGTTCATGATAGAAGAGACAGAAGAATTAGAGGTTAATGATCAGCAAGGAGAAGAAAATGATCTGTTTGAGCACTACAGGTTTGAAGTCGATCGTGGACAAGCTTTATTGCGTATAGACAAATTTCTATTAAGTAAGATTCCAAATATTTCCAGGAACAAGATCCAGAATGCCGCGCATGCCGGTAACATCCTGGTAAACCAGGTACCTGTCAAACCAAATCATAAAGTTCACCCTCTGGATACAATTTCTATCGTCTTAGCTTATCCTCCCAGGGAAACAGAAATTATCGCTGAGAATATACCATTGCAAATCCTGTTTGAAGATCAGGATTTGTTAGTGGTGGATAAACCAGCTGGCATGGTCGTTCATCCAGCACATGGAAATTACAATGGCACATTGTTAAATGCTTTAGCCTACAGATTTCAGGAAGAAGGAATAAAACTTGAATCAGGCCCCTATCTTGTTCATAGGATTGATAAAGATACGTCAGGCTTGTTATTAGTAGCCAAGAATGAATTGGCCCAATCCTTCTTAGCCCGTAGCTTCTTTGATCATAAAGTTGACAGGAAATACTGGGCTTTAGTATGGGGAGATTTTATCGATAACGAAGGTACAATCAATGGACATATTGGCCGTTGCCTGAAGGATCGCCAGAAAATGGATGTATTTCCTGACGGGAATCATGGCAAGGAAGCTATCACGCATTACAGGATTATTAGGAGGTTCCATTATGTTACACTGGTTGAGTGTATACTCGAAACCGGTCGAACACATCAGATCCGGGCACATATGAAGCATATTGGACACCCTCTTTTCAATGATGCAAAGTATGGTGGGGATCAAATCATTAAAGGAACCACTTTTACAAAGTATAAACAATTCATTCAGAATTGCTTTGATATCTGTCCCCGACAAGCATTACATGCTAAAACTCTTTCTTTCAAACATCCTTCCTCCGGAAAAGATATTCTATTCGAATCTGATTTACCTAAAGATTTCTCTGAACTGGTTGAGAAATGGGAAAAATATTTCCAAAGCAGTATTGATATAAATAACTGATAATCATTTATTATACTTAAAACTATCTAAGAATTTTAATTGGGAAGTCTTGTAAAAGACATTAATGTTCTTTATAATAGTTTACAAGTTCTGACTTTGATTGATTTACAAAGAATGAACGTTCATCATCAGATAGATTAGGATTATTAACCGCTAACTTTTCCATTAATTTTAATTTCTCCTCAGCAGAAGAAATCCTGTTTGTTGCTACAAAAACTCTGAACATATACTGCTGATACAGGATATTCCCCGGAGTATTTGATAATAATATGCGGCAATACTTCTCTGCCTCTATATAATTTGAATTGATATCAAAAGCTATTTTCATCAGGAAATATGTTGCTTCCTGGCTTATCTTCCAATCTTTTGATAACGCTGCTTTTTTTAAAAATACGATCCCTAATTCCTTGTTTCCATATTGAAATTGATTAAGTACCGGAGATAGTAAAGGATACCTCTCCCTTGCTAATCCATAAAAATAATTGTACAAACCCGTTGTTAGCAGGAAAGGAGCGTACCTGTTTTCCAGTCCAATTGAAATTTTGAGAAAAGAGTAATATTTTGATAAATCTCCTAATGCGGAAAGGTAGGAATTATCCAGAAGGCTGACCCTTGCATTGTAAGCACATATTGAAATAAGCAGAAATAGGGACCTGTCGTCATATTTCTTTTTAGAGGCGCTATACTTTGCCATCACATCTTCAACACGTTTTTCAAGCAATGCAGAATATCTCTCATTGTTATTCCCAGAAATGATCTTCCACCAATAATAGTTCACTACGGCTAATTCATAGTCAAGATTGAACTCAGTATTTGGTTCATAAATTTTCAGAATTGAATCAACCTTTTGGAAATTAAAACCTGAAGTTTCTTTATAGATAATTTCAGCAATTTTGACCCTGGATTCAGCGAATAGATGAAACGGAGAACCAAATACCAATATTAATATGGTAAAAGACAAAGTGCGCATCAAGTTCTTAACGCCATGCATAATTACCCTGGATTGTTATTTTTCTCCATGTACCTGATCAAATCGAGCAAGTTCTCGTTCATTTCATTAGCCAATCGATCACTGGTAATACTATATGCCTTTTGAAATCCTCCGGTATAGTACCTCTGAAACCAGGGTAAAACGATTACAGCTGCATCGATAAAGGAAAGAGACCCTCCAAGAGCAGTACCAACAGCTAGAAATCCGGTTGTCAGGAAAAAAGAATTCAGCCCATTTTTCCAATCCCCGGCGTAGATTTGGCCTGAACCAGGAATAAACATACTCATAATTTTAGCGGTTCCTGGCTTGAATCGTTTCTTTAATTGATTGGTATGATCAAGGAAATAGTTTATAGAATCTGCCGAACAGTGTAATGAACTCAGACAAACAGAAGTGAAATAGCGTTGGGCCATCATGAAATCACCTAAATAATAATAGGTAATACCAAAAAGCATATCAAAATCCTTTCTAAATGATGGAATAGGCTCTGAATCCAGAGACATCAATTCAACCAAAGCTTCATTATATTCTTTATTGTATAATTTACAGGCAACCTTTCTTGAAAGACAATAGTTTGACACACTATCATTTTCATTTTGAATGATAGCGAGATCATAATAATAAAAAGCTGAGCCAAAGTCAGATAAATGAAAATAACAATCCCCTAACTTTTGAAAGACATCGGGAAACCTTGTCTCTTCATCAAAGAATTGAACTCTCTTCAGATTCTTAATTGACTGTTCATAGTTCCCCTGACTGCATTGATCAGTAGCTAAAGCATAAAGATGTTCAGCAGTCTGAGCAAAGAGTGGTAATCCCCAAAAATTAAAGATGATCAAGAAAAACAACACCGATACTCTCTTGTATCTTTTTCTTACTTTTATCATTGTGCCTTTTAGCTGCTTTGAATGAACCATATATATTACCAAGATAAAATGCTGAAGCTATAGCACTATATGAAATAAAGAAACCACTCTTTGGCCCATATAGATTATAACCTCTGATAGCCTGGAATGAAGTTGCTCCCACAAAAAAGAGTGAGATTAGTCCATCTTTCCAATTCCCGGCATATATTTTTCCACTGCCTGGTACTATAGTTGAAAGAGCGGCTGCCAAAGCAGGGCTCTTGATTTTCCTGGAATCAATTTGATGAATAATATCTCCGTATCTATTGTCTAATTTAAGGTACGTTTCCTTTTCTAATCCGTATGCCTTTCTGGCTTTGTCCCAATCTGTGTTTAAATCCAGGTGGAATTGTAGAAATAACCTATCAGAAGTGCTTAGAAACCTGTTATCTCTTATAATTTCTGTGGCGCTCTTTACAGAATCCATTATAAGCAAGGCCTTTGAATACTCTATTGCATACTTGCCGGGCATAGACACAGGATCAGGAAAAATCCTTTTTATCTGAAGCCTGGCTTCATTATAATCATTTCCTAAATTAAGAGCCCGGATTAACTGATAACGAGCAGTATCATCCCCGGGTGAAAAAAACAAAACTCTTTCCCATTCTTCGATGGCCAGTTTGTATTGCCTGGTTTCAAATAAGTATTGACCATATTTCCTTGAATGTTCAATATCTAACAGATTTTGTGCAATTAAACTTTCAGTTGTAGTCAATGTCAGAAGGAATAGTATCAATGAAGTGAATATGGAAGAAAAACCAGAGCATATTCGTAAATTGATAAAATCACACCTTCTTGCCCAATGAATCCGATGATTTCTATTAAAATACTTCATGGATAATCGATAAAGAGTTTCTGTTCCACATCGTATTCATAGATTTCAGGTGATAACCCATTGCATCTGCTTAACCTGTCCATAGTATCCAGAAAACCGACAAGCACACCCTTTTTCTTTATCGTTTCAACTGCATAAACAGAACAACTAGGAGTAAAAGTGCAGCTTCTTTGATCCTGGGAAGAAAAATAGTGCTTATAACCTCTGAATAAAATGTACAAAATAAATTCCATTTCATTAGAGGAATGGTCATCCTTTACTCCATATGTATGCTCATGAGGCACTTTCTTCTGGCTCTCAGTGATAGCGATAAAATCCAACTTCTCAACTTTTACATCCTGTGCGAAAAGTACAAGATTAGCGAGGAATAGGATAATCATAAAAAGAAGCTTCATCCCAGTCATTGATTTTGATATTCTTAAAAGTTGTCAATTGGTGGATCTCCTGACCATTTGTCAGATATGCCAGGTGGAGAATTTCTGTTGGGAACTCAAAGCCTTTAATGGTAACATAATTAGAGAATAATTGCTTACCAATAATATTCTTTGTAGGACCATAAAAAATAACTCCATTCAATCTATTATTCATGATTGAAATCTTGACCTCACCTAATATCTTGGCATATTCCTTTTTGGGGACCCAGGTAGAGATCACCATATTATCTTCTTTTACTACCCCACTCAGGGAAAACATAGTTTTCTTCAGTCCATAATCCTTTAGGTTATTATTCAGAGCCAGGTTAAAGATGGAAAAGTCAACAAAACCAGGAAGCAGAGGCTTTTTATCGACACTACCGGCTTTTAACTTGTACATGATTGTGTCCTTGAATAACCATACCTCTTTTTCAGGGAAGAGAATATTGTAAAGCAGTTTGTGTTTCAGTTTATCATAATAAACCTGACCCATTGTCAGGCTTGATTTGCCTTCTGTTGACTTTTCCTTTATTGAAAAATCGGCTCTGATCCTATAATAAATATCCTTTTGCCCATTTAATTCGATGGAAAAAAGGATGATAAAACAAGTAAGAGTCAGAAAAATACGCATCCTTAAAAGTATTGTGTTTGCTTAATAGGGTTAGGCAAACTTAGTAAATAAGAGTTATCATTTTTAAAAATGAAGTATTTAAGATGGTTAAAAAAAATAAGTATGAAACCTTTCAGGATTTCATACTTATTTTTGTAATTGAATCGCTTTTTGTTTACAAAGCTTTTAATCGTTAGATTAAGAATGAATTACCATAAACAATAAGCCAGAATACTTCCCAGGCAATCCAGAATGCACCACTAACAATACATCCATAAAGTGATTTCTTAACTTCATCCCTGTCATTGTCAGTAACCAAATAAACAATAAGGATACCAACCGGACCAAAAACGCATCCCCACCAGAATCCGGGAATTCCCAAAGCTGGTTCCATCATCATACCATTGGTTAGATTCAGGTTACCATACCTGGATGAGATCATGTTTTTGCTTTGCATTTCTGACAGACTCATGAAATCATTTTGAATAACAGTCTGTTCCAACTGATTCAGTTCTGAGAACTCATTTAAAACTTGCTGTTTATCGATTTGAAAATCAGCGGCCTGATTGGCCCAGAGGTTCTGGCAACCCAAGAAGATTACCATGGATGCGAAAAGTAATAATTTTTTCATGATTATGGATTTAGATTGAAGGATTGGATTTCCGTATCAGATGTAACAAATATATATCGTAATTATTGGTTAAACAAGTAATTTACTTAAGTTTTACTATTTTTATTTCCTAAGCCTGATTATTAGCCAGAATAGGTTCTCAGGTAAAAAGATGGCAAAAATAGTTAGCTAGCTTTATAAAAAGCATCTAAACACAACCTTGAATTAAAACTTCAAGGCAATTCCAAGATTAAGGTAGGAAATCCCATAACCTAGTTCTGCCATCCCGGCAAACTTATCATTAAAATAATAACGTCCGCCTAAAAAGATTGAAGATCCAACTCCGGAATTTCCTGGTTCAATGGGATCATAAGTAGTACCATGCCATTTCCACATATAACTATTGAAACCCAGCATCAAACCACCATAAGTGTCCAGTTTTTCAATCAGAGGATAATGAAATACCCCACGTGCACCAAGGAAAAGTCTGTTATAGGTCCAGTACTCATCTCCGGCCCAGCTTCCATCTTGCTTGTAACTGGCATATCCAATGTATCCACCAACACCGATAGATCCTTTATCAATAATACCATCAAGTATTCCAATTTCTACAGAAGCAGACACAGGAGGCACGGCAACATTATATCCCCATGTTCCATATCCGCCAAAACCTACACCGAGGTTAAGAACTTTAGATCCTTTTTCAAACTCCTGGCTTGTACCCAGGAGATAAACACCAAGAAATAGGATGAGCAAAAACAAAGATCTTATTTTCATGTTAATAAATTTTTGGTTAGACATTTAGTTTTAACAAAAATACGATCACAATGCATACTTCGCAACTCAATACAGAATAATCATTAAAAAGATTTCAACATCCAAACTTTTATAAAAAACAGGGAAATCCCCTAAAAGAGTGATATTGAAATCTTAGTTTATAATACAATTCAAATATTCCAGGCACAACATACAACTCTTTTCTAAAAATCATCAGTGATTTTCAAATAATTTTGAAGAACAATTTAAAGATACGATTTAATCGATTTGAATCACATTATATAATGAATCTCTCTCTACAGGTATCCGGCCTGCATTACGAATCAGTGATTTTAACTCCTCTGAATTGAGAGAAGGATTGGTATCTTCTGCTCCAGCCATTGAGTATATTTTGGTTGAATCATTAATAGTGCCATCCAGGTCGTCCACGCCAAATGATAGTGAAAGAGCAGCCATTTGCTTACCCATCATAGGCCAATAGGCTTTAATATGGGGAATATTATCAAGAAAGATCCTCGAAACAGCGAAATTGCGCATATCTTCCAGGAGAGAAACCTCCCCTACCCAGGAAAGCTCATTGTTCATACTTCTGAATTTCAAAGGGATGAAAGCATTAAAACCACCTGTTTTATCCTGTAGAGATCTTAGTCGCTGGAGGTGTTCAATCCGATGCTCATAATGCTCAACATGTCCATACAAAATAGTACAATTACTTGGAATACCCAGTTTATGCGCAGTTTCATGGACATCCAACCAGGCTTCAGAGGTAGATTTCTTTCCACAAATCACTTCCCTTATTTGTTCATCAAAGATTTCAGCTCCACCACCAGGGATAGAATCCAAACCTGCCTCTTTTAATATCTGTAATCCCTGTTCAAGACCAATACCAGCTTTCTTCGCCATATATTCTATTTCAATAGCTGTATAGGCTTTAATATGTAAACCGGGGCGGCATGTCTTCACTTTTCTGATCAGATCAGCATAGTAATTGATATCCCTGGCAGGATGTACTGCACCTACAATATGTACTTCCGTTATTTCATCACCAAGAGACTTCACTTTTTCCACCATTTCTTCAATGGATAATTCCCAGGACTCCGGACTTTGATGATGAGAATAGGAACAAAACTTACAATTATAGACACAAATATTAGTAGGTTCTATATGTACATTCCGGTTATAGAAAGTATAATTATTATTGATTCTTATACGCACATTATCAGCTAATAAGGCAAGAAGAGACAGCTCCGCTTCCTTATATAAAATCAAGCCTTCAGACGTTGAAATCCTTTCTCCATCCAACACTTTTATTGCAATCAGTTTAAGATGATCAGGTAATAATGCGCTCTCCAATAACTCTTTCATCGACAAACTATTAATTGGGTTCAAAAGTGAACCAGTTTTGCTATAAGAACAATACTAAATGAGGAATCAATCAGTTCCAGGTTGTAAAACAATTACTTTATGAATTTGATTCATATCACCCTGGATCATTTGGATAAAAAACAGTTTTCCCGATCTTGGCAGATCAAAACTGATCGCTGGACCTGCATTTGACTCCCATACTATTTCACTTTGAAACCTACCTAAAGCATCATAAATTCTGATCAAGGCCTGTTCGGTTGTTCTTGAATTGGTAAATATGGTAACCTTTCCACTTGTCGGATTTGGATAAAGGATCGATTTAACATCAATATATCCGAGTTTTACAAGTGTATCTTGTCCATACTGATTACTAACAGTAAGTTTAACTTTAAATTTTCCACAAGTATCATACTTAATTCCCATTGGATTGGCTTCAAAGCTTTGAGAAGGGTTTCCTCCTTCAAAGTCCCATTTCCAGGATGTTGGATTTCTAAGTGACAAATCAAAGAAATCCAGGGTTCCACCAACTACAACAGCAGTAGTATCAGCTTTGAAGTCTGCAACCACCATCAGGTTATTATAGGCTCCTTCAACAGTCAATCTCCCCTCTTGCAATGGATCCAGCCAAGGTTCCATTCTAAGGGAATCAACGCTTCCATTAGAATTCCATGAGAATGCAACTTTGCCATAATAGTCTTTCCCTGAAGTATATGAACAGGCAGATTCTCCCCCTGTTAATGTACCAATCAGAAGTCCATTCTCATCAAATAATGGTGAACCAGAAGAGCCTGCTTCAGTAACCCCATATCCATTTGAAGTTGAAACCCATTCAACTATCCAATGTGTATTTGGAATGGATTGCCAGGTTCCGGAAGAAAGCTCCTTATTATAAGTGCTGATTTTCTTAATATCTCCCTGTGGATGATGGATGCCAACACCAGAAGTCGCAGCTAAAACATCCCTGTTCCAACCATTATAATAAGCATTGTATGCCGAGGGAATCGGTTGCTTCAAACGTACAAGGTAAAAATCAGACCCAATTTCAAGCGGATTCTGAGAAGAAGCCAGCCTTTCGGCACCTGTCATACTTTTCTCAGCAGGTTCAGAAACAGGATTTGCGCAAGTGGCAGATTGATACTTGAAATAAAACACCCATTTATTCATATCTGAAGCTGAAGCAAAAGCTCCCATATTGCGGGCACAGTGATTAGCTGTCAATAAAAGCGGAGAAAAGTCAAAAGCCGTATTGTTTAGTATGGATCCTGTGCACCAAAAGGATTGTCCGCTTACTCTTGTTAAAATTCTAACTACACCGTTGGCCTGATCTAACCATTGGGAGCCTTCATCACACAGAACATTTACTTCACAATCATCAGAACCGCCAAACCCCTTAGATGAGTATTCACTTTCAAGTTCAAAACCCCTGTAGATGAAGTTCAGACTTCCAATATGAATTTCCGGAATTTCGTTACAATTCTCAGGTTGATAATATTCGAGCCGAAGCTGATTGCCACGAACAGGCCTTACCGTAAAAGTACCATCTTCATTTTGATTCTCATTTGTGAAAGCTCCTGCTATATGACTGTATTCTATGTTACTAACAAAAAAGTCCGCAGTCTCAGGAATAAGAAAACGATCAAAGTCCAAACCTAAGGCGATAGCCCCTTCCACAGCAATTTCAAAAATCCATAATTTACCGCCATCTGGAAGGACATACCATTCTCCAATCTGTTGAATATCAATATCAACAGGGATAGATATTCCAACCCTATAGGGTTTCTCGAGTCCTGCATCCTTATTATCTTCTGTCTGAATCAGCTTGAGATCCGGTCCTGGAATGGAATAGACTGACCTCTTTCCAAATGATAAGCCTGAACTCACTGACCTGGGTATGCCCCCCATTTCAGGTTGCGCATACGCGTTGGTACAACAAATATTGATTGCTAAAACAAGCAGAGAAAAAAGGATTCTACGATAAGTGCGCACCAGCAGATATTATTATGTTACAAAAATAGTTTATTTCAGATTCAGGGATTCGTTATCTGGAAAGGATATATATTTTCATATAAAGAATAACCGAATAGTAATCAGAGGGTATTGTAATATTCATTTATTCCGGGTAATTCAATCGGTAATTCTCAGGAATCTTGTCCAAAATGGAGGATTCATGAGCCATCTCGAAGAGCTTATGAACAGCACCAATGCCTTCCTCTCCTAGATTTATGCTGAATTTATTCACATAGAGTTCAATATGTTTTCGCATCACTTCTTCCTTCATTTCCTGAGCATTACAGCTAACAAATGAACTGATCACATTGTTTTCCAAAGCGTATTCAACACTTCTTCTAAGTACTCTATCCACAGCATATAAAACTTCTGCCGGCAAGGACTTCCTGGCAACGATCCCACCCAATGGAATTGGATTTCCTGTATGATTCTCCCAAAATAAGCCAAGGTCAGTGACTTTTACTAATCCTTTATCCTGGTATGTAAACCGATTTTCATGAATGATAACACCCGCATCTACTTTTCCATCCAGAACTGCATTTTCAATTTCAGAGAAAAGAAACTCTATCTTGTTAGAGGCCTCAGGGTAGGCAAATGAAATCAAAAGATTCGCTGTAGTATAGCGACCTGGGATAGCAATCTTCATCCCAGGTAATTCGCGTAAATCTGGCTGATTTTTAGCAATAAGCAATGGACCCGTCCCAAATCCAAGCGCGGCTCCGGAATTAAGAAGTATATAATTATTGGTCAGGTATAGAAAGGCATGAAAACTAGTTTTTGTTATATCCAATCGCTGGTTCATAGCCCATAGATTCAGTTCTTCAACATCAGCCAGGACATATTCAAATTCGAGTCCTTCTGTGTCAATTTTCTGATGAACTAATGCATCGAAGATAAATGTATCATTAGGGCATGGTGAAAAGCCAAGGCTCAATTTCATCTTTCAATCTTTTATTTAAACCATATTATCCTTCACCCATTTAAAAACTGCTAAACTTATTCCTGCAACAGTTCGATCAATGCATTATTCAAATTCTGAATAGCAAGAGGGATCTGCCATCTTGATGTATCTCTTGGCTCCACATAATTGGAAACAGCCCGGAGTTGCAGACATGGAGTTCCTGCCAGGAAAGCGACATAAAAAAATGCAGCCCCTTCCATGCTTTCAATATCTGCATCATTCCTCATGAGGAATTTCCGGATACTTTCAAGGTTTCCATGAACTGTATTTACTGTTACAGCTTTAGCTGAAGGCAATGAATCAATTAATTTACTATCGAGCCTCGTATTATTGATGAGTTTACCATTTGTAAAAGGGTATTCATCTTGTTCCAATAGCTTTAGATCAATCAATGAAAGAAAGTACTCTCCAGATTCAGCTCCTTTTTCGGGAAATGAATCTTCCAACACATTAATAACATCTCCTAACTTTAAATTGTGATTGAAACTGCCGCATATACCCACATTGATGAAGGCATCATATTTCCTGTTTTTGCTTACCTGTGTCATCCAGTAGGTAGTTGAGACCATTCCGACACCTGTAAGCAGAACATCAATCTGCCACCCCCTTGATTTATAGCGAGTAAGATTATTCGAAATATTTTGACCTTTGCCAAGATAGTTCAGTGTCGGTTCAATTTCAAGTGAGGTTGCAGAAACAATTAGTATCTTCATACCAGGAAGTGTAAATTACATTCATGTGATATCAACTCACTTCTTATATTTTAATTTCAAAAGATCCATGCATTTTCTGTTCACATCTGTATTATCCATGATCCCAGAAAAATTTTCTGCTCCGGGGCCAAAAGCAAAGACAGGAACCATAACAGCTGTATGATCCTTATGGATGAAACCACCTTCCACTTTTCCAGTTGGAATATCGCCACCCGTTAGAGCTAAACCACCTGTTTCATGATCAGCAGTCACAATTACAAGTGTTTCACCATTCTTTCTGGCAAATTCCAATACTTTACCCACAGCATCATCAAAATCAACCATTTCATCTCTAACATATTCAAGGCTGTTGTCGTGTCCTCCCCAGTCAATTTGGGATCCTTCAATCATAAGAAAAAATCCTTTTTTATTCCTGCTGAGTAGTTTCATGGCCATTTCAGAGGCTTTTGAAAGCATATCTTTTCTTCCTGCTGATAGCTTGGGCAGATGTCCTGGAGCCAGTAATCCTGCAACTTTACTAACTGTTGGTAAATCAATATCATTTATATCCTTTGCAACAAAATACCCCTTTGAAATCAAGCTATCAATGAGGTTCAGACTATCTTTTCTAAGGGCAAAATTATTGTACCCTCCACCAATAAAAATATCAATATCGGTTTTCAGAAAATCCATCGCAATATCTTCCATATTTCCCCGATTGCTGGTATGAGCAATAAAACCTGCGGGAGTTGCATGAGTAATGGAAGACGTTGCCACAAGTCCTGTAGAGAGTCCTTTTTTTTCAGCTGCTTCAAGTATGGTTTCCAGGACCGTTCCATCGGGTGCAACAGATATATAGCCATTATTTGTTTTACTTCCAGTGGCATAGGCTGTTGCTCCGGCTCCTGAGTCTGTGATATAATTATCTGATGAATTGGTTTTTACAAAACCGGAAATGGGAAACTTTGCCAAATTCAATTGGCCCTTTTTAGCTGTTAGACCCATATAAACCTGAGCAGTACCCATTCCATCACCAATCATCAAAATGATATTTTTTGGTGATTTGTTCTTTTTCTTTTGCGAAGGAGGATCACCTATAGAATTAGCTTTTAAAGGAATTATTGCAGTAAAAGCCAGTAATAGAAATACGATTGTGAGTTTCATTATTATTTTAGTATTGATGTAGTTTCGATGACAGGGAAGGCAGGGATGCCAAGATGAAAAACAGCTTTGACTTCATTATTAATAACAACTCCCTTGTCCAATAAGTTTGGATCAAGGGAGTTATAAATGTATAGTTTTATTTATTTTTTAATATTGGGAATATCCAGACCGTAGCCATTTTTCTTATCAACAACTTTAAGGACAACAGAAAGGATAATTGCAAGAACACCGAATCCCGCAAAAATGAGTTCGGGTACTGTATAATTATAAGTTGGGGCCTGGATTGTTCCCGCTTTTATAGCCTCACCATTCTGTTCAATGAAAGCAACTACTTCGGGATTTGAAGCTGAAAGGGCATAACCAATCAGAATTGGAACTCCAAAAAGACCCATATTCTGAATCCAGAAAATTGCTCCGTAAGCAGAGCCTAAATATCTGTCTTCTACAATTTTAGGCATTGATGGCCACATAGAAGCAGGGACAAGAGAGAAGGAAATACCAAGAATTACAATAGTTCCGATTGCGATGGGAAGATTAAACACATCAGATGGAACCAGAGCAAAAATAAGGTGTGAAACTGTCAATAAAATTGCACCATATAACATCATGGTAGCACCCCATCCTTTTCTGTCGAGGAAGAATCCGATAAATGGAGTTAATATCATAGCACCAATAGGGAACATGGAAACGTAACGGGCAGCTTCTTTGGGATCAACGGCTAGTTTGCTTGCCAACATTTCGGTAGCAAAACGCTGGAAAGGGAAAATAGCTGAATAAAACAACACACATAGACCTGCAATAGCAAGAAATCCGGGATTTGTAAAAATCTTTTTAAGATCGCTAACTTTGAATTCTTCTTCTCCACCTGCATCTTTAGAAACTCCAAGCTGTTTTTCGAGTTTGACATCCATCACCGTATAGATAAGGAAAGTGAGCAGACCAATAATCAGAAATATCATTCCCCATAGGTAAGCATTAGCAGTTGTCCATTCTGAAGGTGGAACATTGTCGCCGTTATTTGCAAAAATCGGGGATAACCACATAACTGCAAAAACTCCGAGACGGGCAATTGCCATTTCGAGACCCATAGCCAATGCTAGTTCTTTCCCTCTGAACCATTTTACAATTGTTTTGGAAACAGTAATACCAGCCATTTCGACACCAACTCCAAAAACAGCAAAACCAACACAAGCCCACACAGCTGTTGTAGGTAATTCATAACCTAGAACAGAAGACATGGAAGAAGGATCAATGAATTTCAGAGCAAAGAATTTAAGAAATGCTCCGGCAACCATAGTAATTCCTGATGTAATCAAGGTAAAGCGGATACCCATCTTATCCAGGATAATTCCTGAGATAATTAAAAATCCAAGAAACACATTGAAAAAGAACTCCATTCCACCATACATGCCAAAAACTTCGGATGACCAGTGGTAATTAATTTCAAACTGATTTTTGATAGGAGAAGCTACATCAACAAAGAAATAGGCAAAAAACATGGTCAAAGAAATCAGCAGAAGGGCAATCCATCTTGCTGCCTTAGAATCACGTAGGGTTCTTCTAATGGTTTCAGTCATTTTTTTTGATTTATTGAGTGAATAAAAGGTTAATTATTTTTGCAATGTACATAACGGTCCTTATCCGAAAGATCTTTCAATACCTGCACATCGAGGAATTTATGATCCAAATATAGTGATTTAACCGCATCTCCATAATTTTCATTGATTTCAAGAAAGATGTACCCTTGTGGTCTCAAAAAGGAAGATGCAAACTTTGCTATGGCTTCATAATAAAGTAAAGGATGAGCATCGGGGACAAATAATGCTTCCTTAGGTTCATGATCCAGGACATTTTTCTTCATCCACTTTTTCTCACTTTCGAGTACATAGGGAGGATTACTGACAATGATATCAAACAATGGAAGTCCATCAAGGGTTTCTTCAACCAGTATATCAGCCAGGTAAAAAGCCACATCTGCTTTGTTCATCTGAGCATTATTCCTGGCAACCTGAAGTGCTTCTTCTGAAACATCCATAGCATAAACAAGGAAATCGGGGAAATGATTTTTGAGTGTTATCGCTATGCATCCACTCCCTGTGCCAATATCAAGTACTCTTAGAGGGAAATTAATATCTGCAGTAATAGTTTTTAGTTCATTTATAATATTTTCAACCAATAATTCTGTTTCAGGCCTGGGGATCAGAACATGCGGATTAACGATAAACTCTGAATCAAAAAACCAGGTCTTACCTAAAACATACTGCAGGGGTCTGTTGTTAATTAAATCATCCAATGCTTTTGCAAGTGGAGGAAGATTATTATCAGGAACCTCAATACTGAATTGCATCATGATCCTTGCCCTTGACATTTGGAGATGATGCTCAAGTAGACTGATCACCATTACTCTTGCTTCTTCATACGCAAATTTTGCTTTGAGTTCTGTCAGTAAATGCGTATATACTTGTCCGATAGTCAATTAACAGGATTTTACTTTATATTTAACAACGTGAATTTATCTTTGAATCATGCAAAAATAATATATATCCTCAATGCCCAAAATCATATTTTCATTTCTTCTCAAAGATTCTTCAGTTTAACTACAATAAAATATCAACTATCTGTATGACCAAATCATTATCTTTGAGATTAATGAGAAACAACAAACAATTTATGATGAAAAAGATACTATTGATAATAGTACTATATATTAGTGGGTTATCCTGTGTCTTCAGCCAGGAATACCTGCCTTTTGCTACCTCAAATTATGCCGGTGTTAATGGAGTGCAGCTTCAACCTGCTTCTATTGCTGATAGCAGGTACAAATTTGACCTCAACCTGTCAGCAACAGGAGCAAGCTTCTATAATAATTACTTCAGCCTTGACCCCTATGTATTATGGCATCCGGAATTATTCAGCGAGATGGATACCTGGGAAGACCTGGACTATGTTCAAAGAAACACTGCTAAAAATGACAAATCATTTTATATGTCAATCCAGCAGGATTTGTTCGGATTTATGTTCAACCTATCAGAAAAGGATGCTATTGCTTTTACTCCAAGAGTCAGGTTTATGTTCAATATGGACAATCTCAGCGAAGAATTGGCCAGGTTGATGGACAATGAGCTCAAGGTGGAGGACCTTTGGTATACTCAGCTTACCAATGCAAACCTAAGCATCCAGGCAAATAGCTGGATTGATTATGGTTTTACTTATGCCAGGGTTATTCAGGATGAAGGGAAGCATTTTCTGAAAGCGGGAGCTACTATAAAAATTTCTCAAGGTCTTGGCTCAATGTATTTTTTCGCAAAAGATCTGAATTACCAGTTCAATACTGATGATTACCTGACTTTATTCAAATCATATGTAAGCTATGGAGCATCAGATAATATTTATCAGCTTGAAGATAACTCTTACCGATACAGGTTTTTGGCAAACCCATCCCTCACTTTCGATTTCGGGGTTGTCTATGAATATCGTCCTAAATGGGAAAAGTTTAAATATGACATGGATGGAAAAACCAATTTATGGCGAAAAGACCAGAATAAATATCTTTTCAAGTTAGGGCTTAGCATACTGGATATTGGACAAATCCGATACCGCAGGACCAATCTGAGCAGGGACTTTGATGCCAATATTGATGACTGGTATATTGGAGATATGGGATTTGAATCTATTCAGAGCTTCAATGACACACTTCATAAATACCTGACATTTTATGATATTCCAACGAAGTACAATATGAACCTTCCAACAGCTATCAGTCTTCAGGCTGATGTAAATATCTGGAAAGGTTTCTATGTCAATTTCTCACCTTATATTGCTCTGAATCGGGGTAGTAATGATGTAAACAAGGTTCATTATCTGTCCTCCTGGAGTCTCATTCCCAGGTTTGATGCGAAGTATTTTGGAGTGGCTATCCCAATGCAATATACAAGTATGAAAAAAACCAATGTTGGGTTAGGAGTTCGTTTAGGTGGATTCTGGCTGGGTTCAAATGATATATTAAGTCTTCTTGCAGCAGGGAATTATCGTTACGGAGGAAATTTTTACATGGCTTTAAAAATTCCAATAATGTATAGGAGTCCTCGTGATCGCGATGGAGATAAAGTATCAAACCGAAAAGATAATTGTCCCGATACCCCTGGAATACTGGAAATGAAGGGATGTCCTGATGCCGACCTTGATGGTATAACCGATCCGGAAGATAAATGTCCTCAAGATCCGGGATTGAAAGAATTTGCCGGCTGTCCTGATAAGGATGGGGATGGAATCATTGACAATAATGACCAATGCCCTGATATCAAAGGACTTGAACAATTCTTTGGTTGCCCTGACAGTGATGGTGACAGTATTATCGACAGTAAAGATGATTGTCCATACAATGCTGGATTGATTTCTCTTCAGGGTTGTCCTGATCAGGATAATGATGGGATTGCAGACAAGGATGACAATTGTCCAACTATTCCTGGAACACTTGAAAATAAAGGTTGTCCATTTATTGATAGTGATGAAGATGGAATTAAAGATGTTGAAGATCATTGTCCAAGTGTTAAGGGTCCTGTGGAAAACTTCGGTTGTCCTTACAATGATACTGATTCAGATGGCATTGCTGACAAAGATGATGAATGTCCAAGCATTGCAGGTACCGTGGTATTCCGTGGATGCCCGGATACAGATGGAGATGGTATTTCTGACAAATATGACTTATGTCCATCTGTGGCAGGAGTAGCCGTCAATAATGGCTGCCCTGAAATTAAGAAGGAAGAACAGGAAGTGATTAATAAAGCCTTTGCAAATCTTGAATTTGAAACAGGTAAATCTATTATTAAAGAAGCATCTAAGGTTTCACTCAATGAACTTGCTGATTTACTGATAAAAAAGGCTGAATTTAAGCTTTTACTTGCTGGCCATACCGATAATGTTGGTAAACCAGAGGCCAATATGACCCTTTCTAAAAACCGCACATTAGCAGTCAAAAAATACCTGACAGATCATGGAGTGACTGCTGAAAAAATCCGGACTGAATGGTACGGACAAACAAAACCAGTTGCTGATAATTCAACAGCTGAAGGGAAACAGCGAAACAGAAGGGTAGAAATGACTATTGTTTTCGAATAAGATCCGATAGTCAATGTATTAGAAGTTGGTATGAATAAGAAAGAAATGGAAGAGCCATTGACACTGTCATGTCCCTTTTGCAGGGAAGGGATAAGTAATGTTTCCTTCCTCGAATCGGATTATTTCAGGGCAATTTATAATATTGCCCCCATCATTAGGGGACATTCACTTGTCATTTCCAGGCGTCATATTGAGAGTGTGCTGGATTTTACTAAAGAAGAGCAGTCAGAATTTCTGGTTTTCGCTGCAGAAGTCACACGGCTTCTTCTAAAAACATTTAGAGGGGAAGGTTTTGACTGGTCTGTTCAGGAAGGTAAAGTAGCAGGCCAATCCATTCCACATTTTCATATGCATATTGTCATCAGGAGACCTGGTGATCTACAGGCAGATGAGGATTGGTATGGAAAGATTGTTGAAAATGAAGATATTCTTCTCGATAGTAACTCCAGGAAAAAGCTTTCTGATGAAGAATATCAATTCTACACTGATTTTATCAAAAGCGAAATATAAACCGGGTCAGGGCTAAATAAAGAATAATGATACCCCGGCTACGGCAAGCAAGGCTCCTATGATTTCCCTCATTTTGGGCCATACACCTGTAATCATGATTGCCGGTGGAATAATAATGATAGGTACCAGGGACATAATGGTTTGTGCAATACCGGCATTAGTATGCTGAACAGCTATCATTGAAAAGGAGACGCCAAGAAACGGGCCAAAAATGGATCCGATTACCAGCCATAACATTGCCTTCCGATTTCTGATTGAGGCAGGGACTTCATTCCACTTTCTCAAAATGGTAAATAATAAGGCAAAACCAATAAATCCAGCAAAAACCCTGATCTGTGCAGAAGAAAATGGATCATAATTCTTCATGCCATACTTACTGATCACCAGGCCTATCCCCTGCCCTGCTGCAGCAATAACTGCAAGTACGATTCCCTGTAAAGGAAGTGCCAGCTTCATTTGCTTTACTTTTCCTGTGCCTTCTGATGGGACTCTAACAAATATGACCATTGCAATTCCCGCCATAGTCAGTGCCATACCAGCCATTTCGAGATAAGATATAGTGTCGCTTAAAAAAATCCAGCCAACAAGTGCCGCTAAAATGGGTGCAAGGGTCATAACCAGCATGGAAACCCTGGCTCCAATGAGTATGAATGATTTGAAAAGGCAATAATCTCCAATTACAAAACCAATAATACCCGATAATGATAGCCAAACCCATTGATGATAACCTGCATCTAAAGGGAATGGCATACTTCTATATATATATGAGAATACAGCCAAAAGTACAAGAGCAACCGCCAGCCTCAGGAGATTCAGATGAAGAGAACCAATCTTCTTACTGGCTGTTTCAAACGAAAGCGCTGTAATAGTCCAAAAGACAGTGGTTAATAATGCAGCAAATTCACCAGTATGTGTCCCGAATTCCACTTGAAAAAAATAAGTTTAAGGATAGTACTCCTTCTGAAGTATTGAATGAATGGAGCAAAAGTAATAAATACAAAATAAGAGGCCAGCAAAGTTTTAAATAGTTGGTCAAGAAGTTTAATTTTGTCATTTACCAATAGAGTCAAGCAATTATTAATCTTCATTAACAGAATCACATTTTGCTTTTCGATGATCAGTACTTCATGATTGAGTCTTCCGTCCAGGGATCATTTAAAGACCGGGGAAGCAGATTCATAGGTATTGCCATTCCCGTATTAACAGAGCAGGAGGTAAAAAGAGAACTTGAGGTTTTAAAAAAGCAATATTTTGATGCCACACACCATTGTTATGCATACATACTTGGGGCAGATAAATCAGCATGGAGGGTAAATGATGACGGGGAACCTTCAGGAACCGCCGGAAGACCTATTCATGGTCAGATTCTATCGGCAAACCTTACCAATATCCTGGTGGTTGTAATCCGTTATTATGGGGGAACAAAACTCGGGGTACCCGGATTGATTAATGCATATAAGTCAGCTGCCAGGGAAGCAATCGGTAATGCAACTATCATCACATGTATTGTCAAAGAGGTTTATCAATTGGATTATGATTATATCCTAATGAATGAAGTAATGAAAATTGTAAAAGAAGAGGGTGTGGAGGTATTAAAAACAGAGTTTGGCATGAAGTGTGTTATGCAAATCGCCATCCGAAAACAGCATGCTGACAAGGTTTGCACTCGTTTTCACAGACTAAGTAGCTTAAAAACAAACTACTTAAGGACAACCTGATTTTTTTTGTCAAAATCTTATATTAATTTTTTGTTATTTTCCCATATACGAATAACTTTGTTGATATACAATAGACATAAAATTTTTTTTTTCACTTTGAACAGTTGATTTTTGAACACCTGAAAACAATGGCCAAATGCCTTGGTCACATGAGCAAATATTTCCTTGTATATCTAACTGTAAAACAAATTGTTAATTTGAATTCTGTCAAATTGTATGACAAATAATGACCTTGAAGGAATGAAAGAATTGTATGAAGAAGTATGGGGAAACTGCCTAAAGGTAATCCGTGACAATCTGACTTATCAAAGTTTCAAGACCTGGTTCGCACCCATTAAGCCCATTAAGTTGGAGAATAATGTGCTAACAATTCAGGTCCCAAGTCAGTTTTTTTATGAATGGTTGGAAGAGCACTATATTACATTACTAAAGAAAACAATCAGAAATGAATTGGGGCCATCAGGCAGATTGGAATATAGTATAGTAATGGATGGAGCGTATTCGAATGATCCATTCACAATTAAAGTACCAACAAGTAATAGAAAAGCCACAACAAATCCCTCGGTAGCAATGCCCATTGATCTGAATTCAGGTTCATCCAAGGAGATTCCAAATCCTTTCGTGATTCCAGGACTTAAAAAGATCCAGGTGCATTCTCAATTGAATGAAGCCTATTCCTTTGACAATTTTGTTGAAGGGGATTGCAATCGTCTCGCCAGGTCAGCAGGATATGCTGTTGCCTGTAACCCCGGAAAAACAGCATTCAACCCATTATTCATTTATAGTTCAGTTGGTTTAGGCAAGACTCACCTCGCACATGCCATTGGTTTGCAGGTCAAGAATAATTTTCCGGAAAAAACCGTCTTATATGTAGCGGCTGAGCAATTCCTTCAGCAGTTCATTGACTCAGTCAGGAATAATAACCAGAATGACTTTGTTCATTTCTACCAGATGATGGATGTCCTGATAATTGACGATATCCAATTTATATCAGGTAAAGAAAAGACCCAGGATGTGTTTTTCCATATTTTCAACCATCTTCATCAAAAAGGAAAACAACTGGTTATTACGAGTGATAAATCCCCTGTTGAGCTTAAAGGGGTTGAGCCAAGACTTCTTTCGAGATTTAAATGGGGATTGGCTGCTGATTTGCAGGTACCTGATCTCGAAACCAGGATAGCAATTCTCAGAAAAAGAATTTATAAGGATGGGATTGAAATGCCGGATGAGGTCATCGAATACCTGGCCTACTGCATTACTACCAATGTCAGAGAACTTGAAGGTGCACTGATTTCTCTAATGGCCCAGTCCTCACTGAATAAAAAAGCCATTACTCTCGAACTTGCCCGTCAAATGATTGACAAGTTTGTAAAGAATACTACCCGGGAAATCTCAATTGACTTTATCCAGAAAATTGTATGTGACTACTTTAGTATACAGGTAGATGCCTTGAATTCTAAAACCCGGAAGCGTGATATTGTTCAGGCCAGGCAGTTGTCGATGTATTTTTCAAAAAAACATACCAAAGCTTCACTAGCTACTATAGGATTGCATTGTGGTAATAAGGATCATGCTACTGTTCTTCATGCCTGTAGAACCGTGTCCAATCTTATTGAAACCGATAAACAATTCCGCTTGTATGTGGAAGAACTTGAAAAAAGAATAAAGTTCTGATCTTTACGATCTTTTGAATTGATGGCCGGTTTTTCCGGCCTTTTTTATTAATGCTTCGCCTCTATCACATGATATTTAAAGACAGTTCCAGAGGAATATTCATAAATTTGTTGCATTCCATGAATTCTTCAGGATAAATAATCATCTTATTGGTCAGAAAGCATATGAAAAGTGAGAATCCAAGTCAGAAGTATACGGGTAGAATAGTCCGGCTACTTTTTTTCAGTAAAGTGCTATTGATCTCTTCCACATTATTACTTACTCTTTTTGTTGGTTATAGAAGCTCCCATTCATTACTTCAGTCTATACAGTTATTATCCCAGCCTGATCCCAATCTCAGCTACCTGCAGCAGGGTATAACCAGTCTCTACAAAGCCGATAATAATTTCAGATTATTTATTGTTACATCAGACAAGTCCTTTTTACAAGCATATACAAAAGACTTAAACTATATCAACAAAGTAATCGATAGTCTCCAGGTAGAAGGGAAAAAACAATACTCTTCAACTATTTCTTCCTCTATTCTAAATAAGCAGAAGTTGTCTTCCAAATATTTGGAACTGAAAGCCGTAACAGATTCCCTGCTTGCTTTGACCCTGACCTTTGATGATGGCTCTTTTTCCACTTTCCAACTCCCTGAATATGGCATTAAACGGTATTCATATATTAGGAATAGTTTTTCCAGTGACACCCTTCTTGAAATGCAGTCAAAAAATGAAAAAAAAGGCTTTTTCAAGAAGGTGAAAAGCCTTTTCAAAGATGACTCGACAGAAGGCACTTCAAAAACTGTGATCAGCAAAAGTGAGTCACAGTCTGATAACACCACAGAGCAAACTGTTTCAGCCGGGGAGTATAAATTATTAAAAGACATTCATTCTTTTTATTTGAAAAACCTGATGCTCTACAGCAGTGGTAATAAAAGGCTTAATGAGCGAGAGGCTGAATTAGTTGCAATTAATTCCGGATTGATATCTTCACTTGAACAATTGCTTATTGCTACCAGGGAAGAACAAAATCTGAATACAGAATTAATCATGAAACAAGCATCAGAAGAAGCACATCAGTCATTCAGCAGGTTAGTTGGTGTAGCAGCTGTTATCTTTTTACTGGCAATTATCTTATTCTTTATTATACTGAATAACCTTAATCGGATCACAGAGTTCTCAAAAGGATTGGAACGATCCAGGATGAGAGCAGAGCGGCTTGCAGAGCAGAAGAGCTTTTTTCTTACGAGTATGAGCCATGAGATAAGGGCACCATTGAATAACATCATTGGTTTTACTGAACAGCTGAGCTCTGAGAAACTTTCAGAAGAACAGGCATTATCGTTGGAAGGAATTTCAACATCTTCAGATATGCTTCTGGATACAGTAAACCAGATCCTTGACTTTTCGACCCTTGAATCAGGTAAAATGAGGTTTACAACCCGGAATTTCAATCCATCTAAAGTAATAGATGAGGTTATTTCTGCTAATACCCTGAGAGCCAGAAAAAAGAGAATTGTGATTAAAAAACATTTTAACAATTCCGGCATCCTGGAAATTATTGGAGATGAATTCAGATTAAAACAAACCATTTCTAACCTGGTGGATAATGCCATCAAATATTCAGATCATGGTGAAATAACCATTTCGGGGTCACTTGATTCTAAAAAAGAAAAAAACTGCCTTTTGAAACTAGAGGTTTCTGATCAAGGCATAGGGATACCTAATGATCAACTGGAGAATGTCTTCATTGAGTTCACCCGCATTGATGACAAAGGTTTACGTCCATGGCAATCTGGCACAGGCTTAGGATTGCCCATATGCAAGAGAATCATAGAACAGCAGAATGGAACGATTGAGGTTAAAAGTCAGGTGGGGAAAGGAACCATTTTCTCTTTTGAAATTCCCTATTCTCAAATATCACAATCAGATGATGCGGTATTGAAGGTTGAAACAGTTGAAAACTGGGAAACACTTGCAGGGAAACATATTCTTATGGCGGAAGATGATGAGTTTAGCCGCTTACTTGTTGAGAAGATATGCATGAAACAGAATATTATTCTCACAACGGCAAGTGATGGAATAATAGCTTTCAAACTTTTCAATGAAGGAAACTTTGACCTGGTGCTCACTGATATCAATATGCCCGGAATGAATGGCTTTGAATTTGTAACGAAAGTGAGGCAAATCAAGGATATAGCTAAATCAACCTTGCCTGTTTATGCAGTTACAGCCAATGTAATGGAAGAAGAATTGAAACAGATAGTACAATCCGGCATGGATGGTTATATTCTTAAACCATTCAGGGAAAAGGAATTATTAAAAACAATTCTGAATGCTTTTCAGAATGTCAAAAAGTAAGAGGCCTGTTATAATTATCTTTTGAATCAATAAACCAGTATTACGATGAAAATTTTGATGGTTTGTCTGGGGAACATTTGTCGATCGCCGATGGCAGAAGGGATCATGCGTGAGAAAATCACTAAATACAATTTGAAAGCCAAAGTTGATTCAGCGGGATTTGAATCCTTTCACCTGAATGATACGCCTGATTACAGAGCTATTAAGGTGATGAGCCAGCATGGAATCGATATTTCCAGGCATCGGATGAGACTATTTCAAGAAAATGATTTTCAAGAATTTGATCGCATTTATGTAATGGATCAATATAACTTTCAGGATGTACTTTCTGTATCCAAAAGCAAAGAAGATTCCGACAAGGTAGACCTCATTCTGAATGTTCTGGAACCCGGCAAAAACAGGATTGTTCCCGACCCCTATTACGGTGGAGTATCAGGTTTTGAGAAAGTATATGATTTACTGGATCAGGCAACAGAACAAATTGCCCTTGAAATAAAGAACACTAAATAAAAGTTTCATGACAGAACTCATAGAAAAGGAAGACATTCTGGAGGCCGGTAAGCGTATCAGGAATTACATTCATCGTACACCTGTATTGAGTTCTGCTTCTATTAATGAGATAACCGGTGCAAAAATCTTCTTTAAATGTGAGAATCTGCAGAAAGCAGGAGCCTTTAAAATGCGTGGTGCATCCAATGCATTAATGTTACTTAATGAGCAGATTCGATTAAAAGGAGTAGCTACACATTCTTCCGGAAATCACGCGGCAGCTTTAGCTCTTGCTGCAAAGAACCTAGGCATAAAAGCCTATGTTGTAATGCCTTCCAATTCTTCAAGAGTCAAAATAGCAGCTGTTGAGTCCTATGGCGGTAATATCACTTTTTGTGAACCAACGCTTGAGGCAAGGGAATCAACATTGAAGCTTTTACTGGCAAAATTGGGGGCTACCGAAATCCATCCCTACAATAACCTGAATATCATTGCCGGCCAAGCTACAGCAGCAAAAGAGCTCATTGAAGATTACCCAAATCTTGATATTATCATTGCTCCAGTTGGAGGTGGGGGTTTACTGAGTGGAACTGCACTGGCAACTCACAATTTTTCACCCGCAACCATCGTAATTGGTGCAGAACCAGAAGGAGCCAAAGATGCTTTTCTTTCCTTTCAACAAAATAAAATAATTCCTTCCATCGATCCGGATACGATTGCTGACGGACTCAGAACATCTTTAGGTTCTTATACATTTCCACTGATCAGGAAGTATGTCAGTGAAATTCAATTGGCTTCAGATCAAGAGATAGTTGAAGCAATGAGATTGATTTGGGAAAGAATGAAAATACTCATAGAGCCTTCTTCAGCAGTACCATTAGCCATTATATTAAAAAACAAGGAGTTCTATGCGGGTAAAAGTGTCGGCATTATTCTTTCGGGAGGAAATGTTGAACTTACGAAACTCCCATTTTAACAATTTTTTCTATGGAAAGAGGCAAACTATATCTCATCCCAACACCTTTGGGTGAGACCAGTCATAATGGTTGGATTGATGCTCAATTCACTGCGCTTATTAATAGTATAGGTATCTATATCGTTGAAGAAATCCGAACAGCCAGGCGATTTCTGAAGAAAGCAGGATTCCAGGGCTCGATTGACGAACTTGTATTTAAAGAGTTAAATGAACATACCCAGGCTTCAGAGATTAATGGATACCTGAATGAAACGTTGAAAGGAGCAGATATAGGCCTTTTGAGCGAAGCGGGGGTACCATGTATTGCTGATCCCGGCAATCTTGTAGTTATGCAGGCCCATAAACTTGGCACAAAAGTTATACCTCTCATAGGCCCTTCCTCAATCACCATGGCATTAATGGCTTCCGGACTGAATGGACAACAATTTTCCTTCCATGGGTATTTGCCGATAAAACCACATGATCGTATTTCGGCAATACGGAAGCTGGAAAAAGAAAGTTTTAACGGACACCGGGCCCAGGTTTTTATTGAGACACCTTATAGAAATAACTCAATGTTTGAGAGCCTTACAAAAAACTGCCTTCCTGATACTTACCTGTGTATTGCAACAGATATTAACCAGGAAGGAGAATTCATCAGAACACTTACAATCAGGGAATGGAAACTCAATCCTCCTGATATTCAAAAGCGTCCTACAGTATATATTATAAGTGCCTGAGCTCAGGCTACAAGTATTTTTTTATATCAATGCTGATGTCCACCTTCACCATGAACGTGGCCATGATTCAGTTCATCGGCAGAAGCTTCACGAACATTGAGGATTTTACCTGAAAAGTGAAGATTTTTTCCAGCCATGGGGTGATTAAAATCCATTTTTACTACTTCGTCGCTCACATTAACTACCTTGCCCTGAAGCATATTTCCATGGTTATCGCGCATAGGGATTAAATTCCCAACGGTAAGCATTTCATGATCCATTTCACCATCAATCATGAAAATTGACTTTTCAAGGTCAATGATTGCATCAGCTTCAAATTCACCGTATGCATCAGCACTTAAAAGTGTAAATTCAAAAGAATCACCCGCTGAAAGTGTATTCAGGTATTCTTCAAATTTGGGAATCATTTGTCCAATTCCGTAGATAAATACAAGAGGTTCAGTTTCTTTCGCGATTTCAATGACTGCACCTTCTGCATTGTCCTGTTTAAGGATATAACTCAGCGAAACTACAGTCTGATTTTTAATTTGCGTCATTCTATTAGCATTTATTAGTAACAGGAACAATTCAAAATTGGGGTTGTTCACTTGCCCCTTGCGCCAGTCATTTCACCTGATTTTTACTAATGAAGTCTTTACTCGATTATTAACGTATCATTTAGAATTTCAAGTGAATCTGCTTTAGGCAGTACTGTCTGGCATGAGTAGTTTTTATTGATTTTTATTGTAGGCTTATCAAATTTCCTCTGGTATTGTTTTAAAGCAGGGTCTTTCAACACTTTTTCCATAAATTTTCCATAAACCGGCAAAGCTGTTCTGAGTCCTTCACCGATATGAGAAGATTTAAAATGTATGGACCGGTCGTCATTTCCCACCCATGAGCCAGCTACCAAACCAGGGGTAACACCAATGAACCACCCATCGGTATAATCTGAGGAAGTACCAGTTTTTCCTCCAAAATCTGTGTTGTACCTGAACAGATCATATTCATAAAGACCTTGAGTTGTTCCGCCGGGTTCTGTCAATCCTGATCGTAGCATTACACTCATAAGGAAAGCAGTTTCTTCCGAAAGCACTCTTTTCTTTTGGGATTCCAGGTCAAAGATGATCTTTCCATTCCGATCCTCAATTCGGGTAACCAGTACTGGTTCATTGAGAAATCCATCATTAACAAAAGAGCAATAAGCATTCACAATTTCCAGCAGTGTAACATCACTGGAACCCAGACAGATAGATGGTACAGAATCAAGTGGCGATCTGATTCCCATTAATTTGGCATATTGTATCACCTTTTGCCAACCGATCTTTTGTGTAAGTTGGACCGCCACGGAGTTTACGCTCCTTGCAAAAGCATGTTTCAAGGTCATAGCGCCTGAATGGGTCCAATCCACATTATGCGGTTGCCACACTTTCTCCTCCCCTTTTTCCATATACTTAATAGAAACAGGTTGGTCAGTCATCTGGTCACAGGGGCCAAAGCCATCATCAATTGCGGCAGCATAAACAAACGCCTTGAAAAGTGAACCTGGTTGCCGGCGCGATTGGTTCACATGGTCATACTTAAAAAAGTTATAATTTATTCCACCTACCCAAGCTTTAATGTAGCCCGTTGTTGGTTCAATAGCCACTAAACCATTCTGGAAAAATTTTTTATAATGTTTTAATGAATCCAATGTATTCAATACTGTGTCCCTCTCGCCATTCCAGGTAAAGACACGCATTTTATGCTCTTTATTGAGCACTGATAAAACGGTATCACTTTCAATGCCATACTTACTGATAAAACCTTTATATCCAGGCAGTTCAGAGGCAAGCTTCTCAAAATAGCCTTCTATTATAGCCCCATCATTGTCTTTCCATGGAACTACAACATTGCCGTTATTTGAATTGAAGAGTTGCTGAAGACGTTTCATATGTTCAGCCATAGCATCTTCGGCATGTTTTTGCATCCTGGAGTCAATGGTTGTATATATTTTGAGTCCTTCAGTCCAGATATCATGATCCGTTTCCTTGCTCCATTTCTGAAGTGACCTGACGACTGCATCCCTTAGATATGAAGCTTCACCAGTAATCTTACCCTTTCGCTTATACTTAATACCGAGGGGAGTTTGCATTAATGAATCCCCTTTTGATTCTGACAGGTAATTATACTTCACCATTTGCCTGAGTACCTGATTTCGTCGATTTCTGGAATTATCGGGCCGGGATACAGGGCTATAAAAAGATGGTGCCTTAAGTAGCCCAATAAGTACTGCTGATTGCTGAGGCTGCAGTTGAATAGGTGCACATCCAAAAAAAGTAGATGCTGCTGAATTGATCCCGAAAGAATGACTCCCGAAATCGACTGTATTCAAATACATTGTAATTATATCTTCTTTCGAATAATTGAGTTCGATCTTCAGTGCATTGATCCATTCCTTTGTTTTACTAATCATGGTAGAAACGCCTGGTACATTCCCCAACAAACCTGTAGAATAATCTGCCCTGGTTTTAAACAGGTTCTTAACCAGCTGCTGGGTAATGGTACTGCCTCCTCGTTTATCTCCTTGAAGGGTAGACCAAATGGCAGCAAATGTAGCCTTGACATCTACTCCATGATGCTGGTAAAACCTTACATCTTCGGTCGCAATAAGGGCATCGATAAGGTTTTTGGGCAGATCCTTATACTCTATAGGAGTTCTGTTCTCAATAAACAATGAGCCAATGAGTTTCCCATCTGCTGACAACAATTCGGAGGTAAGATTGATCTCAGGATCCTTAATCTCCTTTATTCTAGGGGAATTCCCAAAAAGCCAAAGGAAATTTACATCAACAGCAAGAATAATTATTAATAAGAAAGCCAGTGAATAAATAGAAAATAGCAACCCTTTCATCCAGAAAGGAGCCTCCCTGGGAATCCTAATCCAGGTTTTAATCAGATACTTAAGTTTATAGAACCATCTTAGCATGAGTTCCATAAATCGGCCTGCAATATTTCTTTTTTTCGTATCAGTCATGCGTTGGATTCACGAATTTTAGGCTCAGTTTCCTGCAAATATACCATTTCCACGAAAAACAAAGGAGGTAATGAATCGGAGATTTTAACCTTTCTAATAATAAGCTGAATTTCATTTCTCTTTTTGTGATAATATTTCAAGGGCTGTTAACCTTTGCATTAGTGTTGGATGGGAATATTTAATAAATACATACCAGGGATGAGGAGTCAGATTACTCAGATTACTAACTGAAAGCCTTATTAGAGCAGCAGAAAGAAATTCATTATTCAGCGTAGAAGCAGCAAAATTGTCCGCTTGATATTCATGTTTTCGGGAAAAATGGTTAAAAAAGATTCCAAGAATCGTTGAAACCGGGCTAAAAAGAAAACCAAAAGCAATTAAGCTGATATGGAATCCGGGTGTTGCACCCAGGGCCTGTGCCAAAATAGGATTGCCAATAAAAATGGATAATACCCAAAAAAGCAATCCGGTTTGTATAATCCCCAGGATCAAACCTTTGAGCACATGATGATGCTTATAATGTCCTATTTCATGCGCCAGTATAGCCACTAACTCTTCAGTTGAATGTTCTTTAAGTAATGTATCATACAGAACAACCTTCTTTTTTCTGCCAAATCCACTAAAATACGCGTTACCTCTTTTAGTTCTTTTTGAACCATCCAAAATGTAAATACTTACAATTTTGAAGTCAACCTTTTTCGCATAAGTTTCAATTGCGGTCTTAAGTTCTCCATCAGGTAGAGGAGAAAGTTTATTGAAGATAGGAACGATTAAAGAGGTATAAAAATAATTTACAAAAATCGTAAAGATGGTAACTACACCCCATCCTATAATCCAGAACCATGATCCTGTTGCAACATAAATCGTAACAATCAAAGCAAGTAGTCCCCCTCCTATCAATGCAGCCAGCAACCATGATTTTAATTTATCGAGCCAATATGTTTTTAATGTAGTGGTATTGAACCCATATTTCTGCTCGATCCTGAAAGTATCATACAGTTCAAACGGTATCGAAAGAATGTCAGAAACCAATCCGATAATTCCAAAAAATAACACTGCCTGAATAACAGGAGAATCAGTAACAGAAAGGATCCACCCGTCCAATATGGCAAATCCTCCTATCAGTAGCATTCCAAGCAAAAGGCTAAATGAGAAGAACCCGGAGATCAAATTGAATTTATATTGGGTCCTTTCAAATAGTTGCTGAAGTTTATATCTTTCTTTATCGTAAATACTCTCAAGCCTGTGGGGTAATTGATCATTCCACCGGGTTGTATTCAAATAGCCCAGCCAAAGATCAATCAGGTAAGCAACAATAACAATCGCCAGAATAGCCTGGAACAGCACTTGTGAACTCATAGTAAAAGTTTATCAAACTTAACTTTAAAACAAGAGGGAGAGGTGAATGAAAACGGCTTTTACTTTAAAGCTAGGCTTAATACCCACCCATGTACTTCCTAATGAACCATTCGGAGGAAATGAGCGCAGTAATCAGAAAGAAAACCCAAAACATATTCACCAGGTCAGTGTACTTCTTTTGTGTATAGGAGACTGTAACGAAATCTTCCCTGCTATTTAAGGCTTGCTCCAGTTTACTTAAATCCCCCGGTCGGTACATTTCACCCTGATGCTGTTTTGCCAGATTGAACATTAGGGTATGATCAGCAACAGTATTGAGTAATTCCTCATTTATGGATGTGATCACAAACGAAGCTGATTTTTCAAAAGTTTTACCATTGAACTGGGTACTGGCTTTAAGTGAATAATCCCCGGGAGGAAAACTTCCGGCATTAAGAAAATAGGATTTACCACTCCTGGAAAATGTAAAAGGATACTGCTTCCCCTCCTTGTTCACAATAGTTACCGCTACATTCGGTTCATTGATCAGTTCATAAGAGTCGTTATACAGTTCAGCATCAATCTCTACGTTTTCATTTTCTGTAAAATAGTTATCCAAAATAACCCTGAATTGGCTTTTGTCACTTTTCAAGGCCAAATACTGCACAATTTTTGAAATAAGTCCATCAAAAGCCTCATGATTACCCGTTTTAAGGTAATTTGACAACCGCCACCTCCATATTCCCTCCCCTGCAACAAATGCAGATTTCTGATCCAGGGTTTGGTTAAAAGCAATGAGTGGTAGTGTGGTGCTTATTGATCCTATTTTCTGGTAGAACAAAACATGAACCGAAGGACTTGTTTTATACTGACCAAACGGTGAAGTGAGAGGTGGAAATTCGGTAATAATATCCTCTATTTCACGGTTTGCGGTAAATAAACTAAACTCATCATTAAGTATAGGGAAGGCAGAAGTTGGAGTAGTATTAGAAGGAGGAATCATCAGTCCTGCCTGTATTGCATTGAATGCCTGAAGATTAGATTGATTACCCAGGAGATAGAGTACTGGAACACTGCTCCCTTTTAATTTTGTGATAAGTTGGCTTGCTGCATCTGATATTGAAGGGAGTTGATGGAGGACCACCAGATTATACTGCTCAATGTTCCCATTGAATTCATTAACAAATTGCTGCTCAACAGTATAATTCAGGTTCTTTTCCATCGCTGAGGTCAGGGCAGCAATATCCGGATGTGGGGAGGAAGAGAGAATTAAAATCTTTTGGCGACCATCCATCACTTCGATAAATACTTCGCGGGTATTGTTGCTTATAGTCACCTCGTTTATGACCGGAGTTAAATGGATTCGGAATCGCTGAACACCAATCTTTGAAGCATTAAGGGTGATAGGAACGGTAAGGCTTTGAATATCAGATCCAATGAATACTTCCTTCGAAAACACCTGTTCTTCACCGGAAAAAACTGTTAAGCGGCTTTGCTGGCCACTACATTTATGCGCCATGATGATGACCTCAAGAGGAAATGAATTTCCAAGGTATGCTATACGGTTATAATTTATCCTGGCTATCAGCAGATCCTTTTGTTGATTGGTGTCACCAAGGGCAACGGTATAAATACTATATTTCTCTTTTTCCGCAGCGAATATTGGATCTGTTCCCCTGGTAGTGATCCCATCTCCGGCAATAACCATGGCTGCAAGATTCCTGTTGGTGTATCGGGTAGCGACTTCACTGAATAAGCCCCCCATATCTGTTTGCTTTCCATTGAAATCAGATTGCCAGCCTGCTACTACTTTATCACCAAAGGTGTATTTAACTACATCAAATTTTGCAGAGAGGTCATCAGCAAGTTTTTGGTATTCTGACATAAAATCCTTCCTGATTAGCGCAGAATCTTTGCCAACAACCATGGAACCTGTATTATCCATCGCAAGAATGACCATTGGTTTTTCAGTTCGATTCCTGGTTGTTTTGATCAAAGGAGAAAGGAGAAGGAAGGCGATCAGTGTTACTGCTGACATCCTCAAAATAAACAGCAGCCAGTTAACCTGTCGCTTATATTCATCATTTGGTTTCCATTTATACAGAATCCAGGCATACAATGCTCCTGTAGCAATGCAGAATATGATAAACCAGAAAGGGTAAGCTGTTACTAAAGAGAAAGCCACGGTTTATGAAGTATTATAATAATAGCAAAGGTCGGAATTTTTTCACTCCGACCTTTGCCAGCTTAGGGAAATCATATTAATGCTAAGAGATTGCCTAAGGTTTATATTCGCTTAACACTGTACTTCCCAATAACTTACCCTTTTTATCATAGGTTTCTGATTTTACACTTCCAGCCCCTTTATTCATCCATTGAACAGCTGTTGATGTAATCTTGATTCCCATCTTGGTTTCTAAGTCATAAGTAATTTTATAACAATCAAATGTACCGGCTGGAACAGTTACTGATTCACTGCTCACAACTTTTCGGTTAGTAATATTAATTGTCATTTTCATCAGGGTCATTCCACCTGAACTTGCTGCCATTGTAATACTGGCATCCTCCAGCACTTGTCCGACCGATAAACTTGATGGGAAAGTCATATCTGATCCTGAAAAAGAAACTTCCATGTCTTTAAAACTTTCCATGGATTTAGGATCTATCATGCTCTTCATATCAATGGAAAACACTCCATTATCGCATTTCATGGAATATTCCCTCGAAGGCTGAGGTTTGTTTTTGTCATCCCAGTATTCCGATTTTACATTATAGACAGCTGACACACCCGTTTGAATTACATCCAGCATGGTTATCCGGGATGTTCCGGTAATCTTTCCTTTTTCATCCAGGGATTGATAGCTCATAATGGCTCCGGATTTCACAGGATAATAACCACAATCCTGTGCGTTGGTGATAATAGCTGAAAAAAGTATCAGCAATAAATTAAAAGTTCTGAATTGAATTTTCATGTTAAAGTGGTTTAGTTAAGCAAACTTACGAAACAAATACCTTGGCTGAGTCATCATGTTACAATAAAATATTTAATTAGGTATTGTAGTTCTTAAATTATTATATATTTGCATTTAATAAGTCTAAATTAACTTATTATTTCATAACACTGATTATCAAATACATAAAATCAATGAGCGAATTAATTAACAATTCTGCACAAAGGAAGGAACTTCTTAAGCACATGATCCTTCAGTTACATAAAGGTGAAGCACCTGATGCTGTCCGACAGCAGTTGATCCAATTGCTGAAAAACATCCCTTATGATGATGTAGTCTCTGTTGAGCAGGAATTAATCAATGAAGGCTTACCAGTTGAGGAAGTCCTAAAGTTTTGTGACATCCATACAACAGTTCTTGAGGGACATATTGATCAATCATCTGCCAAAATCATCCCTCCCGGCCATCCTGTAGATACCTTCAAGAAAGAAAACCAGGAACTTCTGTCCGTAACTGAAAAAATTGAAAGCAGTTTTATCATTGCCAACGAAGATGAATCCAGTTATCAGCCTGCTGAGTTATCCCTGAAATTGCTTGCTCATTACAATAGCCTTATGGATGTTGACAAGCATTACCGAAGGAAAGAGAACTTGCTTTTCCCTTTCCTGGAGAAGAAAGGTATTACAGGACCTCCAACGGTTATGTGGGGCAAGCATGATGAGGTAAGGACATTTCTTAAAGATGCGATAGAGAGCCTTAAAGTAGCTGGCGATTCCAGCCATGATGAGTTTAAATCTCTAATTTCCCTTAAACTTCAGCCAGCTGTAAAAGCACTGAAAGACATGATCATGAAAGAAGAAGAAATCCTTCTCCCAATGACGATGGATGAACTTACAGATGAAGAGTGGTATGAAGTTTATGTGCAGACCAATGAAATTGGATATTGTCTTTACGATCCAAAGGATGAATGGGTGCTGGAATTATCAGAAGGTTCACAAATCAAAGTGGATCCATCACTCAAAGATGGAATAATCAGGCTTCCAAGTGGAAGTTTCACTTTTGAGGAACTCACTGCCTTACTCAATACTTTACCTATAGATATCACTTTTGTTGACAGGAATGACAAGGTAAAATTCTTTACCCAGGGGGAACATAGGATTTTTGACAGGAACAGGGCAATATTAGGCCGTGATGTAAGAATGTGTCATCCTCCACAAAGCGTGCAGATTGTAGACCAGATATTACTCGATTTCAAGAGTGGAAAAGAAAGCAGTGCACCTTTCTGGATCCAGATGGGCGGTAAATTCATTTATATCAACTACTATCCGCTGCGCGATGCAAAAGGCAACTACCTGGGTACTTTTGAATTCTCGCAGGATCTGACAGAACTCAGAGCATTGCAGGGAGAACAACGGTTGTTATCCTATGGAAACAAAGCATGATACCGAGCTTTGAATTCAGAATCATGCAGCCTGATGATCTGATTATCACACCCAAAACTAGTTAGTAGCAGCAGTTGGAATTGTTCTTTGGGATCAAATCGTTAACACACTTCAACAATCAGTTAGTCAAAATTTATACACTGAAATTATGGAATCAACCTCAATGAAAGAAACACCTCCCGAATGGCTAAGAACTGAAAATATCACTAAAAGTCTTGATGCCAGGGAAATGCTTGAAAAAGGCGAACATCCCTTGTCGATTGTGCTTTCAACCACACAAACTATGAAAAGCGGTGACATCTATGAACTTATTACGCCATTTATGCCTGCTCCTTTAGTCCAGAAAGTAAGTGCGCAAGGATTGGAGACATTTACAAAAGTGCTGGCTATGAATGAATACCATTCCTATTTTTATAAGCCATAAATAAAAAAAGCTGACTCACAAAGAGCTAATTCCTGGCTTCATCCATCATCAGATGACGGAAATTTTCTTTAAGAAAGAGGTGAAGTAATGGGAACTAACTATTTATGAGACAGCTTCTTATTATGTATCTGAAGACTAGGTATTCATCCCTCCACAAACATTGAGTACCTGTCCGGTGATATAACTTGACAGGTCGCTTGCCAGGAATACGCATGCTTTGGCAACGTCTTCAGGTTTTCCGCCCCTGCGTAAAGGAATCTGTTCAGCCCAGGCTTTTCTCACATCTTCTGGTAGTTTTGCGGTCATGTCGGTTTCAATGAAACCTGGGGCAATGGCGTTACACCTGATGTTACGGGAACCTAATTCCTGAGCAATAGACTTTGTGAAACCTATAAGTCCGGCCTTTGAAGCTGAATAATTCGACTGGCCTGCATTTCCACTTACACCCACAACAGAGCTCATGTTGATAATTGAGCCGAACCGTTGTTTTAGCATATACTTTTGAATTGCTTTAGTCAGGTTAAAAGCTGATTTAAGGTTTACCTTTATTACAAGATCCCAGTCCATTTCTGTCATTCGCATGAGCAGATTATCCCGGGTTATACCAGCATTATTGATCAGGATCTCAATCTTGCCAAATTCCTTAACAGCCTCATCTACAACCCTTTCACTATCTTCATAGGAACTGGCATCAGATGCATAACCCACGGCTTTTATACCCATGGCATTTAGTTCCTTTTCTGTCTCTTCCATGATTTCATCCCGACGAATATCAGTGAATGCAACATTGGCACCATTTTCAGCGAAAGCGATCGCGATTGCTTTTCCAATTCCCCGGGAACCACCGGTGATTAATGCTGTTTTTCCTTCCAGTAACTTCATTTTAAATGTGATTGATTAATAATCAGGAGTTTTAAGGATTGTCTAAAAAGGTCATTTCCCGAAGAATTCAGGAGTCAGAAGCCAGAATCCAGAATCATTTTCCAAATAATGGTTCTATCTTTTCTATACTGACAGTCGGGCAGGATCCTGGATGCTGAATTCTGACCGTCTAAGGCGGATGTCTAGATTTAATAAATTTCAGACTGTTTCCAAAAGTGCTTCAGCATAAACTGCTTTTGAAACAACCCCGGTTGCAAAAGTACATATAATGCCTGTAATCCAAAAATGACACTCAAAAAGTACCTGAGTTTAAAGCTATCAGGCCCATTTAACAAGGTTAAAATCAAGACGATGCGGTAACAGAGGATGTTTGGGGGTAATCCTGAATGAGATATCAAACACACCTGATCGGGTAGTAGTTACTTCAAAGGCATAAACGGCGTTATCCCCTTCCATCCTATCAAGTTTAAGCACATGGATTACCTGGGGTTCAATCATCTGATCGTTTACTCTTTGACCAGCCACTAATTCCACCATGATATCATCCGGATTCACTTCCCCAAGATTCAGTATTACTTCTGAGCGAAGTGTCTCACCAAGATCAAGCGGACTGATGGTAGAATTTGGCAGACTTACGTCAACGATTTCCAGGCTATCCCAGTTTCTGAGCATCCTGTTTTTCCATCCGGCCAGTTTCTTTACCTGGGAATAGTCATCCTCCTTCAGAATCTGCGACCTTTGATGCAATTTCTTGTAATAAAGATTACAATAATCGTCCAATTGTCGTTTCATAGTAAAATGTGGAGCAATTCCTGAGATCGTATTTTTGATATATGATATCCATTTACTTGAAATTCCCCTGGAATCCTTTGCATAAAAGATTGGAATGATCTCGTCTTCAAGTATGTTATAGATGGTTTCAGCGTCGAGTTCATCCTGGAACTGCTGATTCTGATAAATACTTTCTTCCGGGAGGGCCCAGCCGGCATCTGGTCTGAAACCTTCGGCCCACCAGCCATCGAGTACGCTAAAATTCACGACACCATTCATGATGGCCTTTTCACCACTGGTTCCTGATGCTTCGAGCGGGCGAGTGGGGGTATTCAACCAGATATCAACTCCCTGAACGAGTTTCTTGGCCATTTCCATCCCATAATTTTCAAGGAAGATCACTTTACTGATGAACTGTGGCATCCTTGAAACTTCTATGATCCGTTTAATCAGGTCGGCACCTGCTTTATCTGCCGGGTGAGCTTTTCCTGCAAATACCAATTGAACCGGCAATCCGGGCCTGTTAAGTATCTCTGCCAGGCGGGTGAGGTTTGAGAAAAGAAGATGAGCTCTTTTATAAGTTGCAAATCTCCTGGCAAATCCAATTGTTAATGCATTCTTATCAAGCATTTCAACAGTCCTGATCACATTCTGCGGATTTTCCTGCCTGGAGCCCATAGAATCCAGTAAACGTTTGCGAATGAAATCAACCAGATCACCCCGTAATTCCTGCCTGATCTGCCAGATTTTCTCATCAGGTACTGAATGGATTCGCTGCCAGTGTTCAGGATTGGACTGGTCATTCATAAAGTCTGCACCAAACTGGCTTTCATAGAGATACCTCCACTTAGGTGATGCCCATGTTGGGTAATGAACGCCATTTGTTACATAGCCAATATGAAGTTCTTTTTCAAAGAAACCTTTGTACATATTCACAAACATTTCCCTTGAAACCCTGCCATGTATTTCACTAACTCCATTGATTTCCTGGGAAAGTTTACATGCCAGGACGCTCATAGAGAATTTTTCATCCGGTTTATCTTCAACATACCTGCCAAGGTTCATAAAGGCATCCCATGAGATGTTCAACCTATCGGCATAATGAGGAATATAAGTCCTGAGCATATCTTCAGGGAAAGCATCATGACCCGCAGGTACGGGTGTATGAGTGGTAAACAGGGTTGATGCTCTGACGATTTCAATAGCTTGTGAGAAAGAGAATTGTTTTTCTTCAACGAAGTTCCGCATACGTTCAATACCAATAAAGGCAGCATGACCTTCATTACAATGATAGATATCCGGATCAATTCCTAATGTATGAAGTAACCGGATTCCCCCTACTCCCAGCAATAACTCCTGTTTCAACCGAACTTCAAGGTCCCCGCCATATAAGCGGTGGGTAATAAATCGATCCGATTCCCTGTTTTCTTCAATATCGGCATCCAACAGGAATAAAGGAACCCTTCCAACATCAACGCGCCATATTTTTGCATATAAAGTTCTCCCTGGCAGTGCAACACTCACCTGGAGCCACTCATCATTTTCATTCCTAACCGGCTTGATGGGTAAGTGGTTAAAACGCTGTGGAAAATATTGTGAGATTTGATCACCACTAACTGATAAACCCTGTTTGAAGTAACCATATCTATAAAGCAGTCCAATTCCGATCATATCGATATTGGTATCAGACGCCTGCTTCAGGTAATCGCCTGCCAAAACCCCCAAACCACCGGAGAAAATCTGCAATGAATCATGTAATCCAAACTCCATACTGAAGTAGGCAACCTGTGGCTTTATTTTTCCTTCATTATCCATGTATTCCCTGAAACGGGCATAAACAGACTGAAGTTTTGACATGAAGGATTCATTTTTCTCCAGGCGCCGAAGCTGCTGGAGTGATAAGGATTCTAGCAGGAAAATAGGATTCTGGTCAATATTCCCTGCATTTTCAGGATCAATCATCCTGAAAAGTTCAATGGCATCTGTATTCCAGCACCACCAAAGGTTCATGGATATTTCAACCAATCCCTTCAGGGAGTCAGGGTATGCCTGGCGAATCAGCACTTTTCTCCATTCAGGATGTGTGTGCTTTTTCCCATTTACACTGCTAACTGTTTCAATAAGTTGCTTATTTCTGAATAGTTCAGCACGAAGAGCAACCTTTTGAAGAGCTATTCCATAAGCTTTATAATAATAAGTCAGCAGATTATTCCAAAGAGCTGAACGTGCCGTAGAAATAGCCAATAGAGCAAGTTCGCCCCTCCGACTTTCTGACATCTTTTCAAATTTCAGAATCGTCTGGGCAATTTGATCAACCACTTTATCCTGGTTTTCATCATTTCTTTCGATCACCACTACACTATCATTCCTCAGATTGCTTTGAACCCATAATCCAAATCCTGCCAGGGTAGTTGTTACCGTGGGGACACCAAATGCAAGGCTTTCCAGCGGAGTATAACCCCATGGCTCATAATATGATGGGAAAATTGAAAGGTCGAAACCAGGCAAAAGATCATAGTAAGGAATATCGAATACTCCATCATTGCCATTCAGATAGCTAGGAACAAAAATCACTTTAACCTTATCACCGATTCCATTCATGAGCTTCCTTTCCCGGAGGTGATGCAGAATCCTGTCATATTCGGCTTCGAATAATCCGTGTGTCAGGTATTTACCGGATAACGCCTGGTCATCTTTGGGATCAAGGAGACGATCGAGAATTCCGGGTACCGGGCCTGAATGATTCGCCGGAATTGTAATAAATGCTACTACAGGGTAGGTAAGGCTTTGATTTGTATTCAATTCAGCAAGTGCATCAATAAACAGATCGATACCTTTATTTCTGAATTCATATCTCCCGCTATTAACCAGAAGCAATGTATCAGCTGGCATAGTCTGACCGATTACAGCTTGTGTAACTGATAAAATCTTATCACGTGCAATCGCTCTTTTATCGTTTAGTTCATCAAAATCATGGATCAATGCATCATCGAAACCGTTTGGTGTGATTACATCTACATCCCTGCCAATGAATTGTTTGCATTCGTCAGCAGTAAGTTTGCTTACAGTAGTGAAAGCATCACTGTTAATTGCTGCAAGGGATTCCATTGAATGCTTGGCCTGTACATTGAATCTATGAGCCATTCCCTCACCGGAATAATCATGAAAATGGCTGTAAAGCGGCAAATCATTGCCGGCTATACATCTGCCAACTACAGTAGCATGGGTTGTAAATACACAACCTACTTGTGGGACTCTGTCACGGAGGTACAGGATTCCGCTCCCGGTCATCCATTCATGAAAATGAGCAATAATTTTATCATCAGCAGTAAGGTTCCAGTTATAGAAACTCTCGATGACCTTCCCTGCAGCATATCCGAATAATGCCGGTTCAAAATAATCCCAGTTTCCGGTGATACTATCCAACTTGTATTTCTCCCAGAATTCGGCAAGGATTTTATCCTTTATGGAAATATACATTGAAAAATCAACCAGGATCACAATTGGATTACCCTTTATATTCCATCTTCCGATTTTAAACCTTAGTCCTTCGGCTTCAGCTTGTTCACGCCAGGATTTAAAGATTGTACGATCTTCAGTGAAATCAGGATTCTGGGTAGTTTCTTTCCAAACATCAGGGCCTATAAGTACAAAATTGTTATCATAAGTCTCCTGGAGTCCGGAGGCTTTTGTAGAAACTACAGTATAAATTCCTCCAACTTTATTGCAGACTTCCCAACTGATTTCGAAAATATAATCAGGTTTACTTAACTTCTTTTCACTCATAATGTCAACTTAATAAGTAATTTAGCTTTAGGTTACGCTTCAAACGAACATAGATTAATCCCTCATTTTCGGATAAGTAACCCATCAAAAGCGGGCCAAAAGTAAAAAAAATTACATAAGACAAGTCCCGGACATGCCTTATGTAATATGTTTAAGAGCTTACCGATTGATTCAAAAACTCTGTAAGAATGCTAGTTTCCTGATTTCTTAACTTCCTTTTTATTTTCTGTTTTTTTTGTTTTGGCTACTTTTACGGGTGCTGACTTCGTCTTTTTCCCGACAGAAACCACCTTTTTGTCATCTTTCGCTTTAGGTAATTCTTTCGGCTTAATAGCATTCAATCCTTTGTTGGCAGCATAATCCTTTACTCTGATAAGGAAATCAGAGAGTACATTCATATAATTCAGGAATGCTTCATAGGGCGTATTATAGGGATTGAAATAATGATGAACGGCACCATCACTGAACCATTTAGTACACATGTAATAAAAATGGTCACTAGCCTGAAGATAGTGCCAATCAGTCCTTAAGTCAGGATCGTTGCATTCGGCCATGATATGTGAAACCGAGTATAAGTTTTCAATAGCATCATCCTGAAGATCATTTCCAATCCATGCCGTGAGGTCTCTTTCTTCATCAGCCCATGATATGGCATCAGGTACATTGAGACCTGCGACTGGTTGTAACTCTTTTGCAGCTTCAGAAGGAGTGAGTAATTTCCATTTTCCTGACTGAATCAGTTTTGATGGAAAAGCATATAAAAACTCAAAAATCCCTGTATCTGCCTTCTGATGTTCGCCGAAGGTTTCATAATCCATGAAAAGATTCACAATTTCCTGTTTCTTCTCAACAGCATTAAGCCAGCCAATGTACTTTTCAGCAGTTAATGGCCAGTCGCTCCAGTCTCTTTGTGAAAAGCGGAATGCAATATCATCGCTTAACTGGTAGTTTCTCAACAGAAGTTTCAAACGATCATGAGAAGCACTGCAGTAAAGGTAATTGGGACTTTTCCAACCCAGCACATGCTTGGCACCTTCTGTCAGCATGGTCTGGAATCCCATATCCAATACTTGTCCGGCGATATCATTGGAATAAATCAGCTCTGTATTTCTGAATGTGACAGGTTTCACGCCAAATAACGATTCAATGGCATTCACATGGTCAGTAACCTGGCGTTTGAATTCACCCTGATCCACTACAGAGGCAAGTGAGTGGGAATAAGTCTCAGCAAGGAATTCTACATTTCCTGTCTTAGCCAGTTTTGCAAAGCTAGTAATCACTTCAGGAGCATACTTTTGAAATTGTTCCAATGCAGTGCCGGAAATACTGAATGAAACCTTAAATGAAGAACCATATTCTTTGATCAGGTTCAATAAAACCTGGTTAGCAGGAAGGTAACAATGATTTGCAATCCTTTTGGCTATGTGCCTGTTAGTGTAGTCATCATAATAGTAATGATCAGCGCCGATATCAAAAAACCGGTATGTTCGAAGCCTGAATGGCTGATGAATCTGGAAATAAAGGCATAATGACTTCATAGAAAGTAATTTAGAGACAATTTTTATTGTAAAACAGATTCGTATACTTGCTTAATTTTACCGGCAGCTTCTTCCCATTTCAAGCTGTCCACTTCTTCGGTACCATACTCCTGGAACATATTCGTCATAGCATCATAATGCAGCAGTCCGTAAATTGCATCTGCCATGGCATCGATATCCCAGAAATCCACTTTCATCACATGATTGAGTACTTCAGCAACACCTGACTGTTTAGAGATCACAACAGGGACATTGGACCTCATGGCTTCAAGTGGTGAAATTCCAAAAGGTTCTGATACTGAAGGCATGACATAAACATCGCTCATGGCAAACATTCGATCTACATTTTCACCTTTGAGAAAACCGGTAAAATGAAAATGCGTTGAGATTTTCAATTTGGCAACCCTTCGTATCATTTTCTCCATCAGATCACCAGTACCAGCCATTACAAAGCGGACATTCGGATCCCGTTCCAGCACTTTTTTAGCAGCTTCAATGAAATATTCCGGTCCTTTCTGGAAAGTGATTCTACCCAGGAATGTCACCACTTTTTCACGGACATGCTTTTCACCAATTTCAATATCACTTCTTTCGGAAGGTTCCACAGCGTTATGAACGGTAATTACCTTATCAGGATTAATTCCGTAGCGTTCAATTACAATATTCCTGGTGAGGTTGCTGACAGTTATGACCCTATCAGCTTCTTCCATTCCTTTTCTTTCTATTTCAAACACATTGGTATTAACATTTTCGCCGGAACGATCGAATTCAGTAGCATGCATATGCACCACCAAAGGTTTTCCGCTTATTCTTTTGGCAGCAACTCCTGCTGGGTAGGTAAGCCAATCATGAGCATGAATTACATCAAATTCGTTTGCAGAAGCAATAGATGAGCCAACCAATGCATATCTCGACACTTCTTCCATCAAATCATGACCATATTTCCCTGAAAACTGATACCTCTCAGCAAAAACAGGGTTGGAGACAGTGGTTGATGATTTGATGTTTTCTTGCACCATTATTTCAAAGTCTTCCGGACCCACATAAGGAATCAGGTTTGAGCCAATTTCCATGAAAGTGATCTGGTTCCAGTGTTCCCTGGAAACAGGATCATTCATAAATACAGGAACATCACTTGCATTTACCAGTCTGACAGCTTCCTGACTTTCGTCACCATATGCTTTTGGAACAACGAACAAAACCTCAACATCATGTTTCATCAAACCTTTAGTCATTCCGAAACATGCTGTACCTAAACCTCCGGTAATATGAGGGGGAAACTCCCAACCAAACATTAATACTTTCATGGAATTTATAATTTTCTACTTTTTTCTGGGTTTACTTTTGGTTTCTTTATTTTGATCGATCAAATGCTTAACTCTCAGCAATTCTGCAACACTCCATGCCTGTGAGATAGCTCCGGAAGGTTTATGAGGAGGATCTCCGTCATACAACTCTGAAATTGTGCCAATGCCATGTTCTGACATTACTTCTTCGAATCCTGCATATATCTTTTCTATATATGAAACACCGGCCTTTTCAAATAGTTTAAGGTATGCTTCTGCAAAATGACCCAGGAGCCAGGGAAATGCTGCACCTTGATGATAGGCCAGGTTACGTTCAATTTCGTTACCTGAGTATTCAGGTTTATAAGCAGGATTTTTCGGAGATAACGTTCTTAAACCCCGGGGAGTTAATAGCTCACTCTTCACCCTGTCAACAACTCCTTTTCTCTGTTCTTCTGTCAGTGGCGAATAGGGTAATGAAGCAGCAAATACCTGGTTAGGTCTAACTGATTTACTTTTGAAATCGCCATGAACATAATCAGCCAGGTAACTTTTATCTTCCAGCCAGAAAGTTTCTATAAATGAAGCAGGAATCCTATCAGCAATAGGTTTCCAACTATCGACAAACTGAGTTTCTCCGGCTTCCTCAGCAAGTTCAATAGCGAACCGGATGGCATTATACCAGAGTGCATTTACTTCAACTGCAAGACCGGTGCGAGGAGTCACAGGTTTTCCTTCAACCACAGCATCCATCCATGTAACAGCAACACCAGGTATCCCGGCATACAGTAATCCATTTTCCATCATATGGATATTATAGGAAGCACCCTGCCTGAAACTTTCGAGAATCATCTGTAAAAGACTCCCATAATTTTTCCAGATATTCCGGTCTCCGGAAAACTGTTTGTATTGTTGTAAAGTCCAGAAAAGCCAGAGAGAGGCATCTACTGCATTATATTCCACTTTATTTCCAGTTCCGAGATTGGGGAAAAGTGGGCCTTTCATTTCTGCTATCAGGTTGGCAAGTACCTCTTTAAAGGTTTTATAATCACCATTGATAAGGGTTAAACCCGGCAATGAAATAAAGGAATCGCGCGACACCCTTCCAAACCAGGGAAATCCTGCAATAATTTCCACTTTCTTGCCCCTTCTGAGGATGAATTGCTGTGCTGCATTTTGAAGACAATGCTCAAAACTATCCCTTGGAACCCGGCGTTTTGTTTCAGCAGCAAACATGCGCCCAAATTGTGCCGGATTTTCAGTTTCCAATCCTGCTACAAAGTAGATGCTTTCACCCGTTGCAATGGGCAATTCAAAATATCCGGGAGTAAAGAGGTCTTCTACATAGTCATATCCACGGTCACGTTCCCGTGTATATGTGAATTGATAATACCAATCAGGAACATGCACATACTCAGGATCCTTTGAAAACTGCATATGAAGATAAGGATACCCCTGGTACATCCGGAGTTTTATTCCATTCAGAATCGGGTCATACTTCCGTTCCACATCAATGTTGGCTTTACTCAACGTATGAGTGTTCCGGTAAGCAAGGAAAGGGCGGAATCGAAGCCGGGTTGGTGAATTGGCCTGAACAAGGGTATACTTGATTATGATTTGATCAGAATTACTGACAAATAACATCTCCTTGGTAAGCACTACCCCACCTACCCTATAAGTAACAGTCGGGATCGGATCAGTATTAAAATCAGCAACATACTTATGTCCAGCCGGATTATATACTCCTCCTTTGTAACGATGTATAGCAAGATTAAATTCGGTATTCTGCTGAATCACTGATTCATCAAGGTTCGACAATAATACATGCATGCCACCGTCCAACTGCGGTTGCGGAGTAATCAGTAACCCATGATATTTGCGGGTGTTACATCCAATGATCGTAGTACTGGAATATGATCCGGCACGGTTCGATCTGAGAAGTTCACGAGTTAAAGAGTATTCGAGATTAACTAGTTTCTTTTTTTCAAATTCAATGTAACTCATAATATATCAATATTTTAATCTTTAACGAAATCAGTCTTAAAAAGTTTGCAAAGGTATTAAAGATTATCAAATATTCACATATCTGATTATAAAATCTATTTACTCCTTGCCCTTCGATACCAATGCTTTATAGATTTGTATCGCTGAATTTCCAAATGCATTGGCAATACTGAATCTAAATAAAAATAGACTCTCGTTTCCATGAAGATTCTGTATAAAATTATCAATAAAAGCGGCACTTTTGCAAATCATTGATAATAAAAACAAGTTCTGAACGTAAATTAGAATGAAGCTTCTATTTTTGCACTGAAAGGCAATCCATGAGATCATTCCAAAAAATCATTCCTTATATTGTATTTTCTTGCATCCTGGCATGTATTTTAATGGTCTATAACGGATGTACAAAAGAAAACCTGAATACTGACCCTGCTTTCAGACTGGAATTCAGTAATGATACCATCTTATTTGATACCGTTTTTACCAGTATTGGCAGCGCTACAAAGCCATTACTTGTCAGGAATAAAAGCAATCAGAAAGTGATCGTTGAATCGATCAGGCTTGCCCGGGGCTCAGCATCTCCCTATCGTATTAATATTGATGGTCAATCGGCATTTGAAGTGAAAGACCTGGAAATTGGGCCTAATGATAGTGCTTTCATTTTTGTAAAAGTCACTATTGATCCTAATAACCAGGATAATCCGCTGATTCAGACAGATTCCATCCTTTTTATCAGCAATGGAAATCACCAGGATGTAAAGCTGGTTTCATGGGGACAGGATGCCTGGTTTCATGCCAACGACACCCTGAGAGGTTCTGTTTTTCTGGGTGCCGAAAAACCTCATGTTATCTATGGGAACCTGGTGGTAGACTCCTTGTGTACTTTGAATATTGAACAAGGTGCAAGGCTTTATTTTCATAATAATAGCGGGCTGATTGTCAGAAATTCAGGAACTATCCGTGTGAATGGAACATTGGAAAAGCCTGTTCAATTCAGGGCTGACAGGCTGGATGAGGAATATGAAACGGTTTCAGGGCAATGGTTAGGAATTTTAATTGAAGGTGAAAGCACCGGAAATCTATTTGAATACGCTGACATCAGGAACGGGAGATATGGAGTTGCAATGGATAGCACCACTATTGGGAGCATACCAAATGCCATATTCATGAATTGCATCATACATAATATGGTAAACTTCGGGATTCTTTCAATCCATTCAAATATCAGGGTGTATAACTCACAAGTTTCAAATTGTGGAGGTTATGCGGTGGCGATTGATGCCGGTGGAAAATGTGAGTTCAGGCATTGCACCCTCTCAAATTACTGGAGTTCTTCCAGCAAACAATTTCAGACTTTATTATTAAGCAACAATTATTATTCTGATGGTACACAGACTCCTACTGCACTTGAAGAGGCTTATTTCGGCAACTGCATTATTATGGGAAACGGTTTTGAAGAAATCATCCTTGACAGTATTGCCGGCAGTTCCTTTAATGTTAAGTTTGATAACTGTCTTGTTCAGACAGAAGAGTCATCAAAATTCTCACACTTGTTTGTGAATTGCATCATAAATGAAGAGGCTGCATTTATTGATCCATGGATCGGACAATTCGAGTTAGATACTTTATCTTTCGCTAAAGATGCAGGAAGTCTTTCCATCATTTCAACTTCTTCACGGAATATCAACTCTGATTTAAAGGGGAATTCACGACTATCGGATGCGGGCCCTGACCTGGGTTGCTATGAAAGAATAGAGAAACCCTGACAAATTACCAGAGTCAGTTTTCTTCAAGCATAGCAGCAATCCTGACTTCTAAGCCTGAAGTACAGCAATCAACGAGTTATTCTTTGAGACCCTGATAAATTAAAACGAGCAATACTGAAAAGCATTGCTCGTCTTGAAGTGATACCTGAGGGCACCAAATATATTTGTATTTTAACTATCCTTTAAGGAGTTTAAGCATAGCAGAACCTATATCAGCAGGTGAATCGACCACCGTAATTCCGCATTCACGCATAATTTCTTTCTTTGCTTCAGCTGTATCTGCTTTTCCACCAACGATGGCACCTGCATGGCCCATTGTACGACCTTTTGGAGCTGTAGCACCTGCAATAAATCCTACTACAGGTTTCGTTCCATGATCCCTGACATAATAGGCTGCTTCAGCTTCCATCGAACCGCCGATTTCACCTATCATAACAATTCCTTCAGTTTCAGGATCATTCATGAATAATTCCATAGCGTCTTTTGTGGTGGTCCCGATAATTGGGTCTCCCCCAATTCCAATGGCAGTTGTCTGTCCTAAACCAGCTTTAGTCAGCTGGTCAACAGCCTCATAAGTAAGGGTGCCAGAACGTGAAACTATTCCAACTACTCCCTTTTTGTGAATAAAGCCAGGCATAATACCTACTTTAGCTTCATCCGGAGTAATAACACCAGGGCAATTGGGACCAACAAGCCTGCAATCCAGGTTGTCGACATATTCCTTTGCCTGAAGCATATCCTTTACAGGAATTCCTTCAGTGATACATACGATCACTTTGATACCGGCTGCTGCTGCTTCCATAATTGCATCTGCAGCAAAAGCGGGCGGTACAAAAATAATGGAAACATTAGCCTGTGTTGAGGTTACTGCATCTTTCACCGTATTGAAAACAGGACGTCCCAGGTGCATTTGCCCTCCTTTTCCCGGAGTAACGCCACCTACTACATTGGTTCCATAATCAATCATTTGGGAAGCATGGAAAGTCCCTTCACTTCCGGTATATCCCTGGACCAGAATCCTGGAATCTTTATTTACAAGTATGCTCATGGTAAATTGCTATGTGATTTTGGCCAAAGGTAGGAAAAAAGGTTTTTCAAATATCAAGAATTGTGCTTATGACAGGATGTCGGATGTTGGATGTCGGATGTCGGATGTTGGATGTATGGTGCTGGGCAATGGGTGCCAGTTTAGGCTAAACCCAATTCCGCAATCCACAATCTGCAATCATAAATCAGCGCCAAAGGCACCACTTGGGTAATCCAAAATCCGCCTGACCGGGGGAATTACTGCTTTTAATGAGAATTTACTCATAAGAGCATGTCAAAGTGCAAAATGTAAAATGTAGAATGCAAAATGTAAAGTACAAAGTGGAAAACCAGCCTGACCAAGGCAATCGGCGGTGACAGACTTAACTGAAACGGCAGATGGAACGCGATGAGCGAATTGCTGCGCGGATTTACGCGGATTTATTTACTCGATAAGTGCAAAATACAAATTATAAGTGCTGGGTGCTGGGTGCTGGGTACCCCGAAGAAAAACCGTTGGCTCTGGGTGCCGAGTCCGCATGACAGATAAATTCTTGCTTAAATTATTAAATGCAGTTAGTCGGATAGGTGCAACATGCAAAATATAAAATCCAAAATCCATCCGCCAGCTGGCGGACCAAAATCCGACATCAAACATCAGCCATCCGACATTATACATTCGACATCCGACATCATACATTCGACATGAGGTTTCACACATGATTTTGTTAACAACTCTGCATCACTTTAATGCGGTCAGGAAATACAATTGTGTTTTTTTGCAATATCTACTTTGATCAAGGCTTATGGGAAAAATGCTGTTTTCGGGTTTCTTACTCTTACTTACTCTCAATCTGGGATTATTCTACTCATGTTCACCTGGCACAAAAACTGCAGAAGAGACCGAGAAATGTTTTGACAAGCATCTTCTTACACCTGCACAGCAAGCAGCTATCAGGAAACAGATACATGCTGATGAAAAGGCCCTTGCTCTTGATACCCTGTTCGAGAAAAAGCATAAAAGGCAAGGATTTAATGGAACTGTCCTTGTTGCTCAAAAAGGAGTTATCATCTATGAAAAAGCCTTTGGGTATAGCGATTGTCAGAAAAAAACACCTCTGAGTATTAACAGTTGTTTTCAACTGGCCTCCATCAGCAAAACTTTTACCGGTGTTGCAACTCTGCTTCTGATTCAGGAAGGCAAGCTATCTTTAACAGATTCAGTGCAACAGTATATCCCGGATTTCCCGTATCATGGAATCAAAATCCAGGATTTACTGAGCCACAGAAGCGGACTACCTAATTATATTTATGCTTTTGAAGAAAAAAGAAAAATGAATGGCCCTGAACCTACCAATGACACCATTATTGACTGGTTTTGCAAGGCCAACCCAATAGTCCCACCCTATAATAAGCCAGGTTCTTTTTTCAGTTATAACAATACAAACTTTATCCTCCTGGCTTCTATTATAGAGAAAATCAGTGGGTTAAGTTATTCTTCTTTCATGCAGGAAAGGATCTTTACACCCCTGGATATGACCCATACCTTTGTCGACACCCATGCCCCTGATACACTACTCAACCTGAAAACGATTGGTCACCACGGCAACCGGCAACGGGAACGGGAATTCTATGATGGTGTTTATGGAGACAAAGGAATCTTTTCGTCAGTAGAAGATCTTTCGAAATGGTATTTTGGACTCAGGCATGAATGTCTCCTCAATAAGCAATGGCTAAAAGAAGCATTTACACCCAGGAGTTTTGAAAAGAAAAGCCGGCATAACTATGGTTTCGGATTCAGGATGATCACACAGCCTGATGATATGAACAAAGTGGAGTATATCTATCACGGTGGCTGGTGGGCCGGTTATTCAACCATGCTATGGTCAAGTCCGGACGAGGAGTATGTGATCATTATTTTGGGAAATAAGAAAAGTACATCTGTCTATGAAGTTCGTCCCATCATCGATATACTGGAAAATGGGAAACACACCGATCAGGAAGCAGGTGCTGATCCAGGTGACACCTTATAATACCCTGACAACCAGTATTTAGTATCAATACCAGATCTCTAAATAAGCCATTTATTGGCATTCCCAAGGCCATTTTCGTATCTTTGATTTCAATCCCATCTTTGAGAGGCTTGGAAACCATCTATTGAAACTTGAGTAAAAAAATATTTAATAACGGGGCCCCCACAATATACAGCCATGAGTATTCTTAGAGCAATTTCGTCAAGCAATGACACCATTTGTGCACTTTCAACCCCTCCAGGATCAGGTGCAATTGCTGTTATACGTCTTTCAGGTCCGAAAGCAATTGAGATCTGCAATACGCTCTTTGTTCCGGCAAATAAAAAAAATCGACTTGATCTGGTTGATTCTCACACAGTTCACCTGGGTATGTTTAAGAATGGTGAAGATGTAATTGACGAGGTTTTAGTGACAGTGTTTCGTGCACCCCATTCCTATACAGGTGAAAACTTAGTTGAAATCAGCTGTCATGGTTCCTTATATATCCAGCAGAGAGTAATGGAAGTGTTGCTCAGTAATGGCGCAAGAATGGCGAAAGCCGGAGAATTTACACTTAAAGCATTTATGAATGGGAAGTTTGACCTGTCGCAGGCTGAAGCTGTTGCCGACCTGATCAGTTCAAATTCCAAAGCGGCCCATGATCTTGCCCTTACCCAGATGAGAGGCGGGTTTTCAAGTAAAATTAAGGAGATGAGAAAACAACTGGTTGATCTTGCCTCCTTATTGGAACTGGAGCTGGATTTCAGTGAAGAAGATGTGGAATTTGCCGATCGTAGTCAGTTGCTGAAGCTCATTTCAGATCTAAAGACGGAGTTATCAGGACTTGCGGAATCATTCACCTTTGGAAATGTTATCAAACAAGGGATCCCGGTTGCTATCATTGGAAAACCCAATGTAGGCAAGTCGACACTTCTCAATGCTCTACTGAATGAAGAAAGAGCCATAGTCAGCGACATTCCCGGCACCACACGCGATACCATTGAAGACACTCTTACCATAAAAGGGATCAAATTCCGGTTTATTGATACGGCCGGATTGAGGGAACATAGCAATGATACCATTGAAAACATAGGGATCGGACGTACCTATGAAAAGATAAAAGAAGCTTCTGTCATACTATATGTTTTTGATATCAGCAGCATCACTTCTGAGGAAATTGACCAACTAAAGGATACTTTCAAAGAACATATCGATGATCCTGATAAGCAGTTTATGCTTATTGGCAACAAGACTGACCTGATGCTTGAAGCGCCCCAGCATATGACAGCTCTTTTCGACCTGGAGACCCTCTTCATTTCAGCTAAGAGGAAGGAAAATATTAATCTTATTATTGATAACCTCTTGAGAACGGTTAAAACCGAAAACCTTTCAGATCAGGCGATTGTTAGCAATGCAAGGCATTTTGAAGCCATAACGCAAACCTTATTATCGCTTGACAGTGCACAGGATGGTTTCTCAAATAAACTACCTACTGACCTGATAGCGATTGACATAAAGGCTGCTTTGTACCACCTGGGTCTCATCACAGGGGAAGTATCGACGGAAGAGTTGTTAGGGAATATTTTCGGGAAATTTTGTATTGGGAAATGAAACAGAGCGATTTCTCATTTTTTTTGATTTTGATATCCATTGTGCTCGAGTTCAGGAGACACGTGGAGCAAAGTAATAAAGCTCAAAAATCAACTCACAAAAATAATCCCCCGCACCGGTATGATGCAAGGGATTAGATGGTTTACTGACTGAATATGGCAGAATCAGTTGAATCTGAGAAAATCCACTTTACCTGATTACCATGAATTTACCAGTACCTGCCAGCTTACCATCAATTGTCAGCCTATAAAAATATAGCCCTGCTGATAAGGTTTGTGCTTCAATAATTTCGGTGTAGCTGCCTTTTTTCATGAGTCGATCTACCAAAACTTTCTTATGATTGCCAAGAAGATCGTTTATAGTCACTGATACAAATCCGGACTTAGGAATAGAAAAAGCCATTATCGATGAGGAACTGATGGGATTCGGATAGATATTCATCGAGTATGTAAAAGGAAGGATTTCCTCATTCACAGCAGTAACGGTTTCACAGAAATCCACAATTTCCACCTGTCCCCTGACTTCGCCGGCAGGATTTAGTGTTGTATGGAAATTAGCATACATTTCCCCACTTTCAAACTGGTCAGCTATATCATCAGTAAACGAAGCATCATTCCAAAAGCCCATCATAACAGAATCGGCGGGTAGGGGAAAAACTACAGGACCATTAACCCCGGGTAGGGCATGATGGAAATGACTCATACTTATGGTTGAACTCAAGCGACTCACGGCATGTCCATAATGCAGATTAGTATATTTCCTGTCCAGCGACACAAAACCAGATCCCTGAGCAAATTCCCCTCCAGTTACAGCAGCAACTTCCTGTTCAGGGCATAAGCTATAAATCACCCCTTCCCTGCTTAAAGATGCTGGTTGTCCGCGTACTTCACCAGCTGGGTTGAGGCTTGTGTGAATGTTGATATAAATGTCATCACTTAGCACACGCTTGACGAATTCATCGAAATCAAAGTCAGAAACAAAATTAGGGCTTGAAGGGGTTAATAAACCGGTAATAAGGTTACCCTGGATAAAATTATTGAGGTCAACAACTACAGGGCCACTGTTACCTGCTTTGCCATTATGGAAATGTGCTGACTGAATAGGTCCGCTTAGTTGATCAGCTACCACATTTAACCAGATGGAATCAAGGCTACTGTTCACGTAGAAGTTACAGATTGCCATTGCTTCCTCCGGGGTAGAAGGATCAACATTCGTTGTTTCCTGCCCGGGATCCATCCAGGTATCAAATGAGAGGGGAGCACTCTTCATAAGTTGTCCCCTGATTTCACCAGCAGGAAAGTTGGAAGTGTGAACATTGACATAAACCTTACCATTCTGCAATGAATCAAGGAAAGTGGAGGGATTTGCAAGACCTGTCAGATCAAAAATCCCTTTATAATTATTCCCATTTTTAAACTGTGACAGGGGAACAATCACTGGTCCGCTCTGACCCGGGCTGCCATAATGCAGGTGTGCATTAGTAATGGGAGCTGTGAGATCATTAACCAATAAATTGATTTCCAATTCTGTATGGTCCATACTCAGATTAAATGAACCAAGACCAATTGGTGTATGGTCAGATGGGATGCTGTTACCAGCCTGAATCATATCAAGCGTTGCAAGATAGTTGTCATCTGTTTCAGGAATAATTCTGCCGCGAATCTCACCATCAGGATTGGAGGCAGTATGTATATTTACATAATAAGCACCCTCGAGAAAATCTTTAAGTTTACCATTGTTAAAGCTTATTTCTGTAAGATACCCTTTAAGTTTATTCCCATCTATGAAAGGATTCAGGCTATATTCCACACTTCCACTTTCGGCAGAATGAATATGAGCTGAAGTAATCGGACCAGTAAGTCCATTGGCAGTAATTTCGAACCATAGCGTATCGTCATGATGCGAAAAACCGGCCACAGCATTTCCTGAAGAAGGGACCCAAAGCTGCCCTTCATGCTGAGTAGTATCAAGTCTGGCGGAAAACATCAAACCACCGAACGATTCCTGTGCCCATGAGGAAAAAGCAAAATGGACAGCAATGATTATGAATAGAATTCTTTTCATGGATTTTTAAATTAGGTTAATATTGAGCATAAAGTTATCCACTGCTATTCCGGCATGCCATCTTTACATGCTGAACTGGAAAAATAAGGCCTTGAAATAGTATAATCTAAGCTTGAAGTCTTCAATTATTTTTTCTCGAAAAATATTATTACTCCTCATTGTTGAAATATCTAAATCTGCACTATATTTGCAAACCAAACGGTCGGTTTATGAATAACACCAAAGAGCATATCCTCCAAACATCATTGATGTTATTTCTGCAGAAGAGCTACAGAGATGTCACCATGAGCGAGATTGTAGAAAAGACAGCCTTATCAAAAGGTGCTTTTTATCATTATTTTAATAGTAAAGAGGCATTATTCAAGGAAGTTACAGAAATGATCTTCAGTATGGGGCAGGTTAAATATGAAACCTTCGATCACCAATCTTTATTCACTTTTTACCATGATTATGCTGAATTTCTGAATGATTCACTGGTAATAATGCAAGGATTATCAGTGAGCCTGCCAGAAAGGTCAAATAGCTTGAATTTCTTCCTCATCATGTTTGAAGCGGTAAGTCGTTTCCCGGAATTCCTTGAAAAAGAACTGGAAATGCATAAACAAGACTTGAATCAATGGAAAAAGGTGATTAATAATGCCAGATTAAAGAATGAGATTAAGAGCGGTTCCAATGACGAAGAAATAGCTGACCTTTTCCTTTATTGTACGGATGGGGTGTTCATCAGGTATGTGAATAACAATGATCCCAAAGCTTACAAAGATTACCTGCTTGGTGCATTCAACTCCATTTATCAGAACCTGAGAGTCTAAAAAAGCAAACTATCCCAATCAACCATGGTTCACTTAAGCTCACTTTAGACATTCAAGTCACTCTAGCTAAAAAATGGAACGCGGATCCGCCGGCTGGCGGACGGATTACTCCACGGATCCGTCAGCTGACGGACGGATACAATTAACAAATTTAGCTCACTTTAGGCACTCCAGGCATTCCAGGCACTCCAGGCACTTTAGCTCACTTTAGCTCACTCTAGCTCACTCTAGCTCACTCTAGCTCACTCTAGCTCACTCTAGCTCACTTTAGGCACTTTAGTTCACTTTATCTCACTGCAATGATTACAACCGAAAAACTTACCAAACGATACAAGGATGTAGTAGCCGTTTCTGAAATTTCCCTCAACGTAAACAAAGGAGAAATCTATGGATTCCTGGGATTGAATGGTGCAGGCAAAACTACTACCATCAGGATGTTACTTGGGATGATACAACCTGATTCAGGGAAAGCATTTATTGATGGCATGAAGGTCCAATCCAACAAAACGGACCTCTGGAAAGAAATCGGCTACCTGGTGGAAGTACCATACTCCTATCCGGATCTTACGGTACAGGAAAACCTTGAAATCATCCGCAGTCTAAGGCTATTAAAAGATAAAAATGCAGTATTATCAGTCATGGAGTCACTTAAGCTTACTCAATATGCAAACAGAAAGGCAAGGCATTTATCACTAGGCAATGCACAAAGGCTTGGATTGGCAAAAGCATTGATTCATCACCCGAAAATCCTCATTTTGGATGAACCATCGAATGGCCTTGATCCTGCAGGTATATATGAAATCAGGGAATTATTAAAAACCCTGGCACAGGAACAAGGAGTTACTGTTTTTGTTTCCAGTCATATACTGGGAGAAATATCAAAGTTTGCGACCCGGATAGGTATCATTCATAATGGAAAGCTAATACAGGAAATAAATACGGCTGAATTGGAATTACTTTGTCATAAACATTTAAACGTCAGCACAAGGGATAATGATGCAGCTATCAAAGTGCTGTCATCGCAAGGAATCACTGCAGACAAAGAAAGTGAAAGTATACTTCAGATCAATGATATTGAACTCATTAAAAAACCCGAAATCATTACCACCATCCTGGTAAATCAGCAATTACCCCCAACCATGTTACATGTTGTTGAAGAGGACCTGGAAACCTATTTCTTCAGAACCATTGGAATTCAAAAAACGGCACAATGAGAAAAATCGCTATAGCAATTAAAGTTGAGTATCTGAAAATCAAGAGTTCAAAGATTTTTTGGATCACTCTTTTCTTATTTATCCTCATCCCTATTATGATGGGTCTGATGATTTATATTGTTCGTCATCCTGAAATATCTGCCAAACTTGGAATTATCGGTGCAAAAGCATCCTTATTTGGTAATGCTGATGGTCCGGCGTATATGGGCCTGGTAATACAGGCCATTGCATCCGTTGGTCTAATTGGGTATGGATTCGTTACTTCCTGGATGTTTGGAAGTGAACATACTCAACACACAATGAAAGATATACTGGCATTGCCGGTTTCAAGAAATCATATTGTACTGGCAAAGTTTTTTATAGTGATTTGCTGGAGTATACTGCTTTCATTCGTGATGATAATTAGTGCATTGATAATCTGCTATTTAATGAATCTTTCCGGTTTCACTGCCACCAATCTGAAGGAGAGTATCTCAACATTTGCTATTACTGCATTAATGACCATACTCTTATGCAGCCCGGTTGCTTTTCTGGCCGGCTATGGAAGAGGTCTGGTTGCCCCATTAGGTTTTATCTTCGTAACAATGATAATGGCACAATTTGTTGCATTATCTGGGTTAGGCGCCTATTTCCCATGGTCAATCCCAGGTTTAAATACAGCTCCGGAAGGTACAGAAGGTATGAAGCTACTGCCGGTTAGTTATGTAATTCTGACATTAACATTTATCGGGGGATACTGGGCTACTCAATTCTGGTGGAATCATGCTGATCACCACTGAACCCTGATTTTTGCATGATAAAGTTCAAGATTCTAAGAGTTGACATAAATTTTTCAATGACCAAGCCTTATCTCTTCTTCATTTCAATCTCCAGCCCACCCCTGGCTTTTGCAGCCTTATTCAACCTATATTTGAATGAGAGCAAAACATATCGACCAATGATGTTGGATCGTACTTCTCTGAGGTAATTCATTTCACTTGTCCGTTGCAGGCCTTTGTTTTCATTGAGCAAATCGTTTGATTCAAGCTGAAGAATACCCCTGTGGTTCCTGAGGAAGCTGTAACTCATTTCTGCACCCAGCAAAGGAATACTTACCGATTTCTGATAGCTGCCTGAACTATAATTTATCACGTCAGCATTCATTCCAAAGTGCCAGCTATCATTCGGATTATAATTGAACTCCGCAAAATAGTTCAAAGTGATATACTTGTTATTCAATCCGGATTGAAGCGAATATTTTGCATCGGTAAAGCTAATTTCAGCTCCAATGTCGAGGTCCCATTTCTCTTTCTTCCTGTTGTCCAGGCTCAAAAGGACACTTCTTGAAAAACTGTTTGTTTTATTCTCTGCATCATTTACAAAGCTCAATCCATTTGTCCAACGTCCGTTCAGTCCTAAATGCAGGTTCATCCCGATGATTTTTAGCGGTGTAGTGAAGTCAATATTTCCATTCAATTCTCTCTCATTATCAGTATTCAGCAAGTATATCCGCTGAACAAGGCTATCGGAAATCCACCGGGAAAACCCAATTTTGTCGACTATATAAGTTCCTCCAACCCTGGCAAAAACTGAAGTTTGCGAAAACTGGTCAAAAAGCAGCCAGTTAGCAAAGATTTCATGCCTGGTTTCTGGCTTTAATTTCCTGTTTCCATAGAAAAGTGACTGCGGATTTGAATTATCAACTACCGGGAGAAGAAATTCAAGTGTTGGCTCTGAGAGGGAAGAATTATAATCAAGGCTTAGACGGTTACCTGTTGAATAATCCCATTCCCAGCTAAAAGAAGGCAGGACCCTGGCATATGTAGTCTGTTCACCTTCATCACCTGACAGGACGTTTTTGTTGTCAACAATCTGGACGGTTAAGCCTGGCACTATCCTCATCTTTGAAAAATTCCACCTGATTCGTGCCGTAGGATTGACCAGTAACAGACTTCTGCTGAAATCCGGACTCAGACTATCAACAGGGGATTGTTCTTCTCCTGATAAACCCTGGGTTCTGTTTAATGAATTCTTTTCAAAACTTGCACTCACATCAGGTTCAAAATAAAGGCCTTTCGCTATTTTGACCATTGAGCCCAAACTAGCCCCAATTTCCTGAGAGCGTGAATCTTTATTCCTGAACTGATGATCACGGTAGAGCACTTCAATTCCAGCGTATTGACTGAGATTCAGCCGGTCATTGTCACTCAGGCTTTTGCTGAAATTTGCATTCATGCCCAACCTGTAGAGTTTGAATATTCCCCTTCCTTTCTTCATCGCAGAAAATGTACTGCTCGCTGACATCCCGGATCGTTTCATTTTTGCATTCGATTCCAGCTGATGGATAAAATCATTTTCACGAATTGCTTTTGAGAAGGATAAGGCATCTTCTCTTGAATCAGTCAACCCTATTGAACCATTAAACATCAAGGTTCTGGTAGTATCTGATTTATCCTTCCAGCCAAGGTTCAGCCGGTGACTATAATTTCGGCTGTTTTCGTCGTTTTGGTTTTCTTCAGTGAATTCACCTGTAGCCAGGTAATTCCTGGTAAAACCTTTCTGGATTAGGTTTCTGTCGGTGCCGCTTCCCATGTAACTGGCATAAATCCGGTTGTTTTTCTTCAGATCAAAGGAATAGTTTATCCCTCCGGCTCCTGAGGTGACCAATCCGTTCACTGTTTGTCCAAAATTTATGGGTAATTCATCATCGCTGCTTATACTGAAACGCATGGAGCCACTCCCCATCATAGCTGGCAGTCCCCCATTGAAATCAATATAATCCTGGAAACTGAATCCGAACCGGTTGATATTGTTGAGCATACCTAATACAGCAAACTGATTGCTTTTAGTAAACCGATATACCTTTGCCGAAGCGGCATATCTTTCATTAGTCCCTGCTCCTGCCGTAACATCACCAAGCCAGGCTTGCTTTTTCCCATCCTTCAGAAGCAAATTGATGGTCTTGTCCCGTGACCCATCATCAATTCCGGCCAATTCAGCAGCTTCAGATTTCTTGTCATATACTTGCACTTTATTGATAGCATCAGCAGGGAGATTTTTAGTGGCCACTTTCGGATCGGAACTAAAGAATTCTTTCCCATCCACCATCACATTTTTGACATCCTCTCCCATCGCCTTAATATTTCCTGCTCTATCCACTTCCACACCGGGAAGTTTCCGTAGTAAATCTTCTGCTACAGCATCAGGTTTGGTTTTAAAAGCAGCAGCATTGTATTCTATGGTATCCTTTTTAACTGTTATCGGGATATATTCGCCCAGCACTTCCGCTTCTGACAAATTCAATGATTTGACCTTCAATACTACCACACCATAATCGCCAGCTTTTTCAGGAAAAACAATACTTTCATAATAAGTCTGAAAACCAATAAATGCCACCTGTAAAATATAAGTTCCCTTTGTGATTCGTTTGATTTCAAAATTTCCCTGTTCGTTGGTTATACCAAAGAACAATAATGTTGAATCAGAAGGTTTTAACAAAGCAACCGTTGCATAAGGCAAGGGTTTGGCACTTTCATCATACACTTTGCCTGAAAGAGAAGTCTGGGCCTGAATGATAAACGGGAACAGGATGAAAAAAGGAATCAGAAACCTAAGCATCTACCGGGTTATTTTAATCATGAACACACCACCACCTTCACTATTCATCTCACCGGTTTTTTCTTCAACAATGGCCTGAAACTCCTCTTTTGTAACCTTTTTTCCCTGTTTTGGCTTCACCATAAGTGCCTTAACATCAGCTTGAGTGATGGATGAAGTCGTAATTATTCTTTTCCCGTCATTCACATTAACTTCCAGGATGAGTCCGGGGAGCCCGCGATAATTACCGGGTCCTGATGAAACAGGAATGGATGGGGTAAACCAGGCAACAGTTTTTGAACTATCCTTTTCGTAATATGCTTCCAGGCAAGGATAATCCAGAATTTGTTTCCGGTTCCCGGTTAATTTCCAGGGTAATGAATCAGGAATGGATTCAATGAGAAACATACGGGACATGAAATCCCTTTGTTCAATAACTTTCTGATTATTAATATCGAAATAGACTTTTTCATCAGGTTCCTCCATTTTCACCACCATCATTCCTCCCCCGGCCATTTCTTCTGTCACTTCCTGATCGTCTGTTTGGGCTTGATTTACTAATAATGTTGCATCCGGTGTAAAATGTAACAGCTTAGTCACTTTTCTTTCTTTTGGCAGCAAATCCTGCATTGCCGCTCCTTCGCCTTCCAGGTGGATCTCTAATTTCATTGTTTCATCATATACAACCGTCCCTTGCTGAGCAATAACAGTCAACATACAAAGCATTGCCGGGATAATCATCAGGATATTTTTCATAGGATTAGATTTTATCCGTCAAAAGTATAACCTCATCAGATCGGTGAAGGTTAATTCACAGCTAATTAAGGTTAATTAAGGTTAATGGCTATCCTATAAGGCAGGTATTCAATTATTTTTGCATCATGCATATGAAGAAGAAATCAACCCGGCTTCCTTTGATAAGTTCGATGATGATAGTTGCCCAGCTATTATTAATGATACTCACTATTCACTGGCTGAACATGCAATACGGGGAACATAAGAAGACCCTAATGAAGGACATTTCTGAGCTTTGGATGCGTTCTCAGCAGCAGATGATTGATTCTTTAATTCTAAAACAATACATCAATCCGATGATTGATAGTACCACTCATTTCAATTTTCAATTTGAATTCAATACTGATTCTCTCCAAAGGTATTCTTCCCTTGAAAGGGATGCACTCATGAATATGGAAGTACCTCCTATTCATCTTCCTGTAGAAGAAAGCAAAATCATAGTAAAAGTGAGTGATTCGGTGAAGGTAAAAGCATTTACAAAGCACGATGATCCTTCATTTTTTAAAAGGGACCTGGTGTTGAAAGGGGTAAAACTATTTGTTAATGAGTTCTCCGACAGCAGTTTTAATGGTCAGAATATGGCAGCATGGGCAATGGATTCAGATACTAACCTTTTTAAAAGCACTTTTACTAAGGAGATAGCCGGGTTCGATCCGAAAATCAGGATCTTATGGAAAACCCAGGATTTTCCTGACAGCAGTTTCTTTCAGGCAAAACCTCCGCCACATTTACAGATGGTTACAGGAGATAAAAGTATTGAAGCAAATATCGAGGGTTATAGCCTAATGATCCTTGCAAAAATGCTACCACAGATTGGCTTTGCATTATTGCTTGTGATACTTACTGCTCTGGCATTTCTTCTCAGTCATAGAAGTTTAAGGACACAAGAATTGTTAAACATTCAACGGAACGATTTTATCAGAAATATGTCACATGAATTAAAAACCCCTGTTGCCACTGTGAAGGTTGCGCTCGAGGCATTAAAGAAATATGACAGAAGTAATGATCCCCATATCATGAATGAATACCTTGATATGGCTACGTCTGAAGCTGACAGGCTGGAATTACTGATTAACAGGGTTATGAGCATTTCTGACAATGGAGATGCATTCTTATCCAATCCTGTAGAAGTAAATATGAAGGTATTATTAAGTGGCGTTCTTCATACACTCAAACCCCGGTTGGATAGCGAACAGGCTGAAATCATACTCGAATTTCCCGGAGATGAATGTGTTGTAATGGCTGATCCTTTGCATGTTAGTGGAGTATTAATCAACCTTCTGGATAATAGTCTGAAATACAGCACTGCACCTGCCAGAATCAGCATTACATTGAAAAATGCAAATGATTTCATTCATATAGAAGTTGCTGACAAAGGAATTGGAGTGCCTGAAGAATTCCGGGATAAAATTTTTGAGAAATTCTTCAGGGCTCCTACCGGTGATATTCATGATGTAAAGGGATATGGCCTTGGTCTGAGTTATGCCAGAACTGTCATGCATCAGCATCATGGAAGCATCACCTATCGATCTGTACCAGAAGGAGGAAGTATTTTTACACTCATTTTTCCAAAAAAGAAATCATGAAAACCAGGGTTTTATATATTGAAGACGAAGCCTTTTTAGGAAGAATTGTAAGTGAAACACTTCAGCAACAAGGGTTTGACATCCAATTGATTACGGATGGGGCAAAAGTAATGGAAGCATTACATTCTTTTGAGCCTGATATCTGTGTTCTCGATATTATGCTCCCAAATGTGGACGGGTACACACTATGTAAACAAATCAAGACTGAAAAACCTTCATTGCCAGTGATCTTCCTTACTGCTAAGAGTGAGACAGAGGATCTGGTCAAAGGGTTTGAATGCGGGGGTACCGATTATATTAAAAAACCATTTAGCATGGAAGAGCTGATGGTCAGGATAAAAAATCAACTATTTCTATTGACTTCAAAAAAGCAGAATGGGAAAGATGAGATTCACCTGGGAAAGTACACGCTCTATCCCTTGCGATATGAGTTAATTTCACCTACCACTACTTTCTCCTTATCTGCAAGGGAGATGGAAATTGTGGGAATGCTTACAGAAACCATTAACCAAGTGATTGAACGAAGATCCCTTTTACTTAAGATCTGGGGGGATGACTCCTTTTTTAATTCGAGGACACTGGATGTATATATCAGGAAATTGAGAGCTTTATTTTCGGAGGATCCAGATATCCAATTAGTAACCCTAAAGGGAAAAGGCTATTTATTTCTGATCAAATGAACCTAGTTCTCAGAATCAGATGGTGTGATGAAAAGAATTACTGTAGCCCAAACCTGAATTAGCAGAGGGGCTACTCCAAGGATTCCGGAAAGCAGTTTATCATTCACCACCTGGAAAATAAGTGTTATGCTGTAAATATTAATAATTGTTAATAACAGCATCAGGTATTTGACCCAATTATAACCCTTTCGGACAAGTAAGCCAATTCCTGCCAGCAATATCCAGGATGTGAGGGAAATATACAAATGAGAGCGTTGTGAAAGATTCTCTTCACGAAGAAGGAAACTAACCATACCCAGCCCGATAGACAGGAAAATAATATTGGATGATTTTACAAAATTGGATGGAACTACTTTATCCATATTCAGTTATTTAAACCAGGTCATCCCAAAAAAGTGAATTTCCTGGTATTGCTATAGAATCAGCCTAAGTGTAAATGTCTGTATGCATTGCAGACTATTTGATTCCCTTCAAACCTGCTTTTTCATATTCCAGTTTCATGATGGTTGCAGGTTCATTTTCATCAGCACCAATCTGGACAACTTTGGATGTAATTCCGGGATATTTATCCTGAATAAATGCCATGTATCTCTCCACAGTATTGATGATTTGACCGTTCTTTACAAGTGAATTTCTTCTCAGGTTAGCGGTCAGGACATAAGAAACATTGTTTTTATGAAGACTCAGCAGCAATGAATCCGGGTAAATCAAAGTAGTAGCTTTATCATCTTTCCCACGAAGTATGGATAAAGAATCCGGAGATGTAGTTCCCTGAATTCCAAATGCACTCATACTTCCAATAACTGACACTCTAAGATTATCAGGCAAATTATCAATAAAATAGACTTTGTCAGCAGCAAAAAATTGTGCCACAATATTTTGTTTTAAGGTCCGAATGAGGTCGGGAGGTAGTTGTTTCCCTTCGAACTGGTCATAGGAGTAAGCAACATATGACCCCTGGGAATTTTTCCAGTCGCTAAAAAAACGGTCTTTGTCAAAGGCTGGTAGCTGCATGATTCCATAGAAATTCCTGCCTTCACCATAAACAAAGGAAATAGAAGGTTTTCTACAAGCGATAACAGCATCTTCAGGCAGGTTAGAGGCGGCCCATTCACTTGCCTGTAAATAATGTTTCCAATCTGGTGTAAGACCTCCAAAACGGCCTGATTCTTTGCGGGCTTCTTTGATCTGAGTAGCAGAAGCACCTATGGTTTGAAAAAACGCAATAACTGCTATCAGTGGAAGGACAAACTGAAGTATTTTAAGGTTCTTTTGCTGGAACAGATAATATAAGGCTGCCACAACCAGCATTAACAGAAATGAGAAGGCTGGAATAATCAAACGGCCCTGATCCCATTTGGCCTGAAGTACTACGAAAGTAACCAGCAAAAAAGCTCCGGCTACAAGCCCTGTAAAGAACAAGTAGTTGTTTTTCAAGTAAGTATATCCAAGTCCAATTATTGCAAGCAGATATATTAATATGGTAAGAAGCGGGAATAAAGTAAGAACAGGGGCATAGGTGCGGAATCCTGTCATATAAAGAAAATGCTTCGAAAGGTAAAGGTTGGAGTTATCAAAGAACCGTTTAATCAATCCACCGAAGTCCTCTTTCCCGTCCTGTGGGGCATAATAGTCTTTGTTCAACAGGCTGGTTCCCTGGTTACTGAATTGCAGTCCACCTTCACTCCATAAGGCATATTTAATCCCTTGAAAAGTAATGAAAACAGCACCGAATGCTAAAATAAAGTATGCCAGGTTTTTCCATTGTCCCTTCAGCAGGAAATAAGCACCGGCAGCCATAAGGGCAGAATAGCCAATACTGCGTGTAAGAGTTAAAAGAAGTAAAATTAATGCAAGAATGAAGTGCCGTTTCAGATCTTCCCTGAAAGTAAATTTCTTATCCTGGTCAATAAAGTAATTAAAGAAAACCAACACCATCAGTATTTGCATCAGGATATAAAAAGCCTCTGAATAGGCCTGGCTGGCATAATAAAGGAGATAACCATTGATAGAACTTAAAGCAATTACAATTACCAGGATTGTGGCCGGGATTCGATTTCTGAAGGTTCTGTAAATAAGGTAAATGGATGCCAACATTGCAACCATTGAGAATAATTTCAAAGGTGTAAGACTGATGCCGAAGATGGCAACCACCAATCCCAGTACCATTGGAAACAATGGGCCCTGGAAAGCCGGGTATTTAAAAGAATGGATAAATTCTGATGCCCTGATGATATAAAAGGAATCATCCCCTGTGAGGCTAACCTTTGGGTCATATAATAACAGACTGAAAAGCAGGGTTATACCCATGCTCAGCCATATCAACCAGGGGTGTGCTTTCTCCAGTGAGCGGTCCATCATCTCAAACAAGGAACCACCCATTTTGGGTTCAGAAGCTTTTTTATTGGTTGAAGTTACATTGTTTGGTTTTTCCCGGAGTTTCTCTTTGGACATGATCGGAGTAATTAAAAGTTGACCTGAAGATGCTTTTCCAAATGCAAATGTCAACAATATTCATTAATATCTAAACAGGGCACTTGAGTATAGTTGCCTGAACCTTTAAAATGAGTGTCAATCCGGGAAAGATTTGAAATAATTTTCATACGTTTGTAAACAGTTTATCAGATATACCTTTAAGAGCTACTGTTTTCCGGGATCTCATTATGAATAAAGCCAAATTACTTGATTTTTATAGAAAGAGTGCAGGTTCCAGGAATAGATGGAAGCGTCGTAACAGCTTTTATCACCGGTCTCTTGAAAATTATTTCGCATTCATTATTCCTGAAGGGAAAAAGTCCTGGAGATCGGATGTGGATTAGGTGATTTACTTCACTCTGTGAAACCCAGCATTGGAATTGGTATTGATTTTGCCCCTGAATACATTGAAATTGCAAGTACTAAATACCCGGAACTACAATTCAGAGTTGATGATATTGAAGATTTAACCCTCAAAGATACTTTTGATTACATTATTCTTTCGGATCTTACCAATTGTTTATGGGATGTTCAGAAAGCACTACATAACATCCGTTCCCTTTGTCATACACAAACAAGGATTGTAATTTCGCAGTACAACTATAAATGGGAACCCATACTTAAAATTGGAGAAGCATTAAGGATAAAACTGAAACAACCTGCACAGAACTGGTTTACCACAAGTGATCTGGAGAACTTGCTGCAACTTGAAGGATATCAAACTATTAAGGTAGAAAGGAAGCTTCTTTTCCCTAAATATATCCCTGTAATTAATTTCCTCTTTAATAAGTTCTTGGCCAACTTACCACTCATTAACCATCTGAATCTTATCAATCTTTTGATTGCCAGACCAGTACTGTCAGATGATCAGCAATATAGCGTCTCAATCGTAGTCCCGGCCAGGAATGAGCGGGGAAATATTGAGAACGCTATTAAGAGAACCCCTGCATTTGGAACTCATCAGCAGTTTATATTCGTAGAAGGGAATTCGAGTGACCAAACCCTGGAAGAGATGCTGAGAGTTAAAGAAGCATACCCTGAAAAGGATATCCTTGTTTTCAAGCAAAGTGGTAAAGGGAAAGGCAATGCAGTTAGGGAAGGTTTTGATGCTGCATCAGGAGAAATATTGATGATCCTTGATGCCGATCTCACCATGCCACCTGAAGAACTCCCCAAGTTTTATGATGCCTTGCGGTATAACAAAGGGGAATTCATTAATGGAAGCCGATTGGTTTATCCCATGGACGAAAATGCCATGCGTTTCCTAAACCTTTTAGGAAATAAGTTTTTTGGCTGGTTCTTCACTTATCTCCTGGGGCAAAAGTTAAAGGACACTTTGTGTGGTACGAAAGTCTTATATAAAAGGGATTATGAACAAATCATCAGGAACCGGCATTTCTTTGGTGATTTTGATCCTTTTGGTGACTTTGACCTATTATTCGGAGCCGCCAAATTAAACCTGAAAATCACAGAGATCATCATCAGGTATCGTGACAGGGAATATGGAAGTACCCAAATCAGCCGCTTCAAACATGGCTGGTTACTTATTCGGATGAGCCTGTTTGCAGCAAGGAAAATCAAATTCCGTTAATCATTTCAAGACCTTAATTCTTAGCGTTCCTTATGACAGGAATCGCCTGATCATATGTACTTTTCATAGTATCTTATAATCAGTGATAATATCCAATAATTGCATTCCGTAGAATAGTTTGCTATATTTGTTCTATAACCAAATAAAACCAAATCTATGAAAAAGCTTTCTATTCTCTTTTTGATTGTGCTTTTTTCCAGCAGTGCTTTAATGGCTCAGTTTGAGAAAGGCAACTGTTTCACAGCAGGATATAGTAATCTTGGCCTTGATATAGGCAATAAGAAATCCAAATCCGGTGGTACATCTGTCGATGTTTTTAAATATTCTGAATTCTTCATTAACCCCGAAGCAGGTTACTTTATTGCTGACAACCTGATGACAGGTCTTTTCATCGATTTTTACACCGAACACTACAAGTATGAATCTGGAAGTGATGATAAATACTTCAAGTTCCTGGTAGGTCCAGTTGTAAGGTATTATTTCTTCCAGTTGAACAAGATGAATTTGTATGGTGAAGGTAGTCTAGGAACTGGATTTGATAAATCAACTTATAAATATACCGGAGGTACTGAGGATGAGACGAAATCAACATACTTCTCCGCCAGGGTAGGAGGTGGATTTACCTATTTGATGACAGATAACTTTGGGTTGGACTTATTCGTTGGCTATGATTATGATTCATGGTTTACTAAAAATGAAGAAGAAGTTGATCAGAAAAGTGCTGCCAGTGTTGAGAAAACCAAAGATTCGTGGAGTTCATTTGAAATTAACATGGGGTTAGTTTATATTTTTCAGAATTAAAACAAACTGATTCATTCTGTTCTTCGCTTCATGATTTGAAGATTTGACCAAAACAAAAAGCTGTTTCGAAGGTTAATTTCGGAGCAGCTTTTTTTGATGTAATATAATAAAATCAATTTAGGTAAGTTCATAGATATAAACCCAAACGAATTATGACTCGTCCAACTCTCTTAACAACCTCTATTACGGTGATCATCTTGTCACTATTCTTATCGTCTGCATGCAAGCATGATCCTGAACTCCAGGAAACTGTAAACCCTCCTGACGACACTACCCAAAACCCCACCTCCCAATGCAGTCCGGATACTGTTTATTTTGAGCAACAAATTCTTCCCATGCTTCAGTCAGGATGTGCAATGAGTGGCTGCCGACGTTGGAACACATGAGGAAGGAATTGTACTCAATAGTTATGCTAATATAATGTCAACAGGAGGAATTAATATTTCAAACCCTACCAGGAGTGAGATTTACGAGAAAATGGCAGAAAGTGACCTTGATGACAGGATGCCACCGCCCCCCTACCCTGCATTTACCTCTGATAAATTAGCATTGATTTCAAAATGGATCAGCCAGGGAGCAAAGAATAACAGTTGCCTAGAAGCAGGATGTGATACGACCAATGTTACCTATCTCACTCATATCAAGCCATTGCTTCAGAATCACTGCCAGGGTTGCCACAGTGGTGGAAACCCAAGCGGGGGAATCCCACTTGTAATATATTCTGATGCTAAAGCGATTGCAGATAATGGGAAATTTCTGGGAACGATCAATCAGCTGAATGGTTATAGTCCAATGCCTCAAAATAGCAACAAATTAACTGATTGTCAGATCAATATGGTAAAGATCTGGATCAATCTGGGTGCTCCAAATAATTGATTTTAATTGGCCATTTCAAAAATCAATTCCCCTTCCTGCATTTCTCCCATAATTTGCTGATTATTTGTAATCTCACCTGAGAGTAACATCCTGGAGAGCTTATTCAGTACTTCCTTTTGAATGACTCTTTTCAAAGGTCTGGCTCCATAGTTTGGATCATATCCTTTAGTAGCAAGGAATTCCAGCGCAGATTCTGAAAATGAAAGACTTATACCATTTTTCCCCAGTAAGTCATCGAGTGATTTCAACTGTAATTCAACAATTCGTCTGATTTCAACCCGGTTTAAAGGGTGGAACATAATGATCTCATCGATTCTGTTTAGAAATTCCGGCCGGATACTCCTTTTCAACATATCCATGACCTGAGTTCGGGTGCTTTCAAATAAAGAATCATCATCCGTACTTCCACTTTCATTCATCTGATCCTGAATTAACTGAGAACCAATATTAGAAGTCATAATGATTAGTGCATTGTGAAAATCAGCGGTTCTACCCTTATTATCTGTCAGTCTGCCTTCATCAAGTACTTGTAGAAGGATATTGAAGATATCCGGATGAGCCTTTTCCATCTCATCAAACAGGATCACAGAATAAGGTTTTCTCCTGACTTTTTCAGTGAGCTGACCACCTTCATCATACCCCACATATCCGGGAGGAGCCCCCACCAGCCTTGCGACGGCATGACGTTCCTGGTATTCACTCATATCAATGCGAATGATGGCATTCTCATCATTAAAGAGGTATTCCGCAAGTGCTTTTGCAAGTTCAGTTTTTCCAACACCTGTGGTACCAAGGAAGATGAAAGAGCCCACAGGCCTTTTTGAATCCTGCAATCCAGCCCTGCTGCGCCTGATAGCATCGAAATTGCCTCGATAGCTTCTTCCTGCCTGGAATCTACCCTTTTGGTGAAGCTCGAATTCCAGATTAAAGTTTTTCTCGTTCACTTTGCAGCATCCGGCTTACCGGGATTCCTGTCCAACGCGAAACAATCTCAGCAATTTCCTCAGAACCAACTTCTTCCTTTATCATTGCTGAATTCAATTGTACTTTATTAAGCTGATCTTTCAAATGGATGAGCTTAGCTTCCACTTCTTTAATTTTCCCGTACCTTAATTCTGCAACCTTGCCAAAATCTCCTTCCCTTTCAGCATTCTCTGCCTCAAACCGATACTGTTCCATATCCTTTTTACATTGCTGAATCCCATCGACCAGCTCCTTTTCGGCTTTCCACTTTGCCTGCAACTGGTTGCGTTCTGCTTCCATATTAGCAATATCAGCCCCAAGCTGTTTTAATTTCAGCTCATCTTTCTCTCTTTTAATAGCTTCCCGCTCAATTTCAAGCTGACGGATTTTCCGTTCAATTTCATCAAGTTCTTCCGGGACAGAATTGATCTCCAACCTTAGCTTAGATGCGGCTTCGTCAATCAAATCAATAGCTTTATCAGGCAGGAAGCGATCTGTTATATAGCGCTGTGACAACTCAACAGCAGCAATAATTGCTTCATCCTTAATCCTGACCTGGTGATGTGTCTCATAACGTTCCTTTAATCCCCTGAGAATAGAGATAGCATCAGCCGAGGATGGTTCATCCACCATCACGATCTGGAATCTTCTCTCAAGCGCTTTATCTTTCTCAAAGTACTTTTGGTACTCTTTCAATGTGGTTGCTCCAATGGCACGAAGTTCACCCCTGGCAAGGGCCGGCTTTAAGATATTGGCAGCATCCATAGCACCTTCAGATGCCCCTGCTCCAACAAGGGTATGAATCTCATCAATAAAAAGCACAACTTCACCTTCTGAAGCTATGACTTCTTTTACTACACTCTTTAATCGCTCTTCGAACTCTCCCTTATACTTTGCACCCGCGATAAGCGCCCCCATATCCAGAGAGAATATTTGCTTCGACCGAAGGTTATCCGGAACATCTCCATTAATGATTCGATGCGCCAGGCCTTCAGCAATCGCTGTTTTTCCAACTCCGGGTTCTCCAATGAGGATAGGATTATTCTTAGTTCTGCGGGTGAGTATCTGCAAAATTCGCCTGATCTCCTCATCACGACCAATCACCGGGTCAAGTTTACCCGATCTCGCCAGTTCATTCAGATTCCTGGCATATTTAGTCAATGCGTGGTAAGTATCCTCTGCAGTCTTGCTGTTTACTGAATTCCCTTTCCTGAGTTCCCGGATAGCAGATATTAAGCCCTTCTCAGTTACTCCCTGGCGCTTCAGTATATTTGATATCTCACTGGCTGAGGTAAGCATCGACAACAACAATAATTCAATGGAGACATATTCATCACCGAACTTCCCTAAGATAGGTATCTGCTTTTTGCAGCACTTTTCCTGATTCCTGTGAGAGATAAACCTCCCCTCCTTCAACTTTAGACATCGATAGAAAAAGTTTTTCAATTTCCTTATCGATAAGATTAGGATCAACCCCAAGTTTTTTGAGTAAAAAGGGAACAATATTTTCATCCGCTTTTTGAATCCCACGGTAAAGATGTGCTACTTCAATCGCCTGGTGTTTCCTTTCCTGTGCTTCAAGCTGAGCCTGCTGAACCACATCCTGGGCCTTTATTGTGAAATTGTTGAAATTCATAGGTTTATATAATTACTTGAACGTTAAACCTAATCATCAATTTCTAAACCATTAGATAACTATGTGTCATTTTGTCATCTTTTAAAAATATAATCTGTCATATTGGCACTAACTACTTCAAATTCATTCAATAATCATGGTAGGCAATCATGATCAGCGACTTCAGAAAAGTCCAGTGTTTCACTATAATCAGATTGCTTAATATCGAGTTCTTTGATCTTTTTTCCCACAAATTCAGTAATCTCATCCAGGATGGGTTTCTCTTCTTCACTACAGAATGAAACTGCATTTCCCCTATGTGTACCCCTGCCTGTCCGACCGATCCGGTGAACATAATTCTCAACTTTTTCAGGAAGGTCATAGTTCACCACATAATCTACATTTGGAATATCTATTCCCCTGGCACTCACATCCGTAGCTATTAATACCAAAATCTCTCCCAGGCTGAATTTTCTCAATACCTGGATCCTTTCCTGCTGTACTTTATCTCCATGGATGGTATAACTCCTGATTCCTGCTCTTTCGAGGGCTTTATTCACGCGTTCAGCCCTTACCTTGGTCCGGACAAACACCAGTATTTTACTCTGCTCATTCTCTTTGATCAAGCGCTCCAGGAAAAATCGTTTATCATCCATACTGATGTAAGCAACAGCGTGGTCAATATTTTTAGAAACCGGATCCTTTGGTGAAATCTGGATTCTGATGGGATTATTTACAAGCGAATAGGCCAGTTTTTTAATCTCAGGATTTATCGTAGCAGAAAAGAATAATGTTTGTCTATTCCTGGGTAGCATCTTAACCAATTGATTGATATCATTGATAAATCCCAGATCAAGCATATGATCGGCTTCATCCACAACCAACATCCTTAGTTGGTCCAGTTTTATGTGACCCTGGCTGATTAGGTCAAACAAACGGCCGGGAGTCACAACAAGGATATGCACTCCCTCTGTTAAAAGCTCAATCTGGGGATCCTGGCTAACACCCCCAAATACACTTAATGTTTTTATTTGGGTATACTTGCCCAGGTCTTTAAATACTTCAGTAATCTGGAGGCATAATTCCCTGGTTGGCACCATCACAAGACATTGGATTCCCTTGGGTAATTCATTACGGCCGGTGGTTAGCAGCAGCTGAATTACAGGAATCACAAAAGCTGCTGTTTTCCCGGTGCCTGTCTGAGCAATTCCAAGCACGTCTTCGCCCCGGAGGATAGGTGGAATTGCCTTAAACTGGATATCAGTTGGGCGCAGGAATCCCGCATCAGCAATGCTTTGTTTAAGGTCAGGATGAAAAGGGTATGCAGCAAATTTCATGGCTATTCAATCAGAATTGATGGGCGAACCTACGGACAAGATTCCTTAAGCCTGCAAAAGTACGGCTTTCTCAATTCAATGCAGCACAAGGCAGAAGGTTGCTCATTGCCTACCCAGTTCAATGATATTTCTGAAAAAGCTATCTCCTTATTTGGAAGGATTGATTTCCTTTTTAATAATGGTGGAATAAGTCAACGTTCTCTTATCAAAGAGTCACCGCTTGAGATAGATCGTAAAATTATGGAGATCAATTATTTTGCGAATATTGCACTCACCAAGGCGATACTGCCCCATATGATTCAAAATAAGGGAGGCCACATTATTGTAACATCCAGTCTTTCCGGCCTTTTTGGTTTCCCGCTTCGTTCAGCATATTGTGCTTCTAAACATGCTTTGCATGGATTTTATGAAACCTTGCGGATAGAACATCTGCATGATCAAATTGGCGTCACCATAGTATGTCCTGATAGGGTCAGGACAAGTATTTCCCTGAATGCACTGGCTGCTGATGGAAAACCACATGGAAAAATGGATGCCAGGCAGGATAAAGGAATTACGGCCGAGCAATGTGCTAAAGAAATGATCCGGGCATTCAGGAAAAACAAGATCGTGGTATTAATCGGAGGATTTGAAAAGATCTCGGTATATCTTAAAAGATTCCTTCCTTCCATATTTTACAGGATGATTTCAAAGGTCTCACCTACCTGAGCTTACGGATTTCTTACTGTTAACAGCAATAAACAATTTTCACTTTCCTCAACATTTTAGTAATTTCGTTCAAAAGAATCCATCATGTCAGAAAAATATATACGGGGAATTCAGCAAGTAGGTATTGGTGTGAATAATGTAGCTGAAGCATGGAAATGGTACCGTGAAGCATTTGGAGTGGATATCAGGATATTTGAAGAGGAAGCCATTGCCGGGCTTATGCTCCCGTATACTGGTGGAAAACCACAGAAACGTCATGCTGCATTGGCCATGAATATGCAAGGTGGCGGTGGTTTTGAGATATGGAATTATAAAGATCGCATCCCTCAGCAACCTGCATTTGATTTGCAAATGGGTGACCTGGGCATTTTTTCCGTGAAAATCAAGTCGATGGATGTTCATGCAGCATTTGAACTTCATAAAAAGGCAGGGCTTGAACCACATAATATTAGCAAGGACCCGGGCGGGAAAGATCACTATTTCCTCCAGGACCCTTATGGCAATTATTTTGAAGTAGTTCCTTGTGATGCTTATTTCATGAATGAGAACAAGCCCACCGGAGCAGTATTTGGGGTGACCATTGGAGTAACTGATATTGAAAAAGCTCTACCGTTATATAGTAAGATATTGGGGTACAATAAGGTTGTTTATGACAAAACCGGGAATTTTGAAGATCTGACAACATTGCCGGGTGGTAAAGGAAACTTTCGCAGAATTCTTCTGAACCATTCCGATCACAAACGGGGGAGCTTTAGTAAGTTGCTCGGACCAACGCAGTTGGAACTGATTCAGAGCATTGACCGGCCGGTTCGTAAAATATATGAAAATCGCTTCTGGGGAGACCTGGGATTCATCCATCTGTGCTTTGATGTAAGTGGCATGCGTAGTTTACGTGAAGAATGCAGAAATGACGGTTTCGCATTCACTGTTGACAGCATTGCGTCTCATGACACGAAAGGTTTCGATATGGGTGAAGCGGCTGGACACTTTGCCTATATCGCTGATCCTGATGGTACTTTGATAGAGTTTGTAGAGACATTGAAAGTCCCGGTGTTCAAGAAATTTGGAATTTATCTCAACCTTAAAAAAAGGCACCCTCATAAATCCTTACCTGATTTCATTGTAAAAGCATTGAGATTTAATCGCTTTAAAGAAAGTAATGGATAAAACAGAGATTAAAGGCATCTTGCTGGAAACCTGTAAGAAACGGCTATTGGATTCTATCAGTAACCTCGAGATTGCCATGAATGATGCCCAGCAACAAGCCAATGAATATGGGGCACCCAGGGACAGGTATGACGCATTCAGGGCTCAACTGATGAGGAAGCGCGACATGATGGCCCAACAATTGGATACTGAATTGAATGAATTGAAAGTACTTGAAAAGATTGACCCTAATAAAAAAATAGAAATTGTCGGATTTGGCGCAGTAGTATTTTCTCAGGACCAAAACTACTTTGTAGCCATCAGCAGCGGTAAGATTGAAATTGAAAGCCAGCTTTTCTATGCAATTTCTGCAAAAGTCCCTATTTACCAGGCTTTACAAGGTAAAAAACGAGGTGAAAGCTGTGAATTCAGGGGAAAGAGTATCCAGATATTAGATATATGCTAACTTCCTGGCTACTAAACATCAGGACCAGGAAAACCTTTAAGCATTATTACGATGGTCATTAACCAGGGCATTTAGCTTTGTCAGATACCTGATTTTATTTTGAAATAGATTGGATTTGAGTTTTGGTTCAAGCAAAGCTCTCCCGATACAGTATTTACTAACGCTTGAACCGTGAATCCTCAGTTTTTTCATGACTTTTTCAAACCCGGGTTCTGTAGCCATCCTGTCGAATTTGACTTCTATGATCGCAACTGAAGGAAGCTGAATGGTACTATGATCATTTTTGAATTCCAGTCCCACATCAATGGTAATCCTCTCTTTTCTCGGAATACTTACTAAGGTAATTCTCTGGAATGTATTGATCAACTTCATTTCCAGTCCATCAAGCTTATAAGGTGTGGCAGCTTCGATGAATACCTGTTCAAAATTTGAATCCAGATTTGCTCCCTGGAGTTCAACCCGCTTTTTCTGGACACGTCCACTATTGGTTCGTCTTTTTACTTCCAGGAACTGTTCACCCGATATCACATACTCGCGTCGCCTGACTTTAAAACGAGATTGCTTGCCGTTATGATGAGCAAGATACATGGCATTGTCACTGGTATCAAAATATTCAGTATTGTATTCCAGGATGCGTTCATCATTGATTTCAAGCACTTTGTAATCAGAAATAACTTCTTTCAGAACAGAAGAGATTCTATTGAAATGCAACACAAATTTCTTTTCCGAGCGATTCAATAGTTTCACAGAATCCATATCTGTAAGGCTTATAGGATCAAAGCCAGACAGTAAATTCCTTATATCGTTCAGCGAGTTCAATTCAAGTATACTATTTAACAATTACAAGATCATCAATTACCAGGTCCTGCTTATTCTCTGTAATTTCAACTTCCCTGATAACCGGGAATGTTCCTCCGGGCACCAGGCCGGTGGTATCTTCAGAATAAGCGTATATCCTGTACTTCCCCTTTCTCAGGTGATCAAATTTATAAGTGCCGTCATAATTAGTTTCGAAGGCATTGCCATAAACTACCTCATCTCCATAAATGATAAAAACATCCTCTTTTTGACCATAATAAGTAGCATTTATTTCTGAATACTCACTATTATAATCTAGTACCCATACCTTACCGGTGATACTGGAGGTACCTCCTTCTCCTGCTTCCTTTTCACAGCCAGAGAGTAGTAAAATTGAGATGATTATTGTTATTGAAAAACGCATCATTTTTATTCCTGCTAAAGTAACGTTCATATATCTGTTTCATTGCAACAAACGATCTTCCAGTCCTTGAAAACCGATGCTAATCTAAACAATAAATCATTTGTGGAAATAAATCCTTAGCTATTATTAATCACACTACCTATCAACAAGTAATAGTCATTTCTATGTTTTTTCTGATTAACATCTAACCTGGAGTTCACTATCATGTGTATCAACAAACCGCTTATATTTGCAGGTAAATTGTATATGCTATGGCCAATAAAATAATGGACCCCATTGGTAAACTGATGGGATTACGGTATAAATCGCATCCCTGGCATGGGGTCGAAGTAGGTGATATGGCTCCGGAATGCATCACTACATTCATTGAAATGGTATCAACGGATACAGTAAAATATGAAGTTGATAAAATTAGCGGATACCTGAAACTTGACCGTCCACAGAAATATTCGAATGTAGTTCCTGCTATGTACGGTTTCATTCCTCAAACATTCAGCGGGAAAAAAGTGGCAGAATTTTGCATGGAAAAAAGTGGCAGAACAGATATCAAAGGTGATGGAGACCCTGTTGATGTATGCGTATTAACTGAAAAAGTGATCTCCCATGGGGATATTCTTGTACAAGCAATTCCTATCGGGGGATTCAGAATGATCGATGGAAATGAATCCGACGACAAGATCATTTGTGTGCTTAGGAATGATGCTGTTTATGGTGATTATAAAGATATTTCAGATTGTCCTGAAATGGTAGTGGATCGTTTAAGACATTACTTCCTGACATACAAGGACTTGCCAGGCCTGGATCTGCATGTTGAAATAACACACATCTTTGGTCGTGATGAGGCTCATGAAATTATCAGGCGTTCCATGGATGACTATCGGCAACGCTTTGAAAATCTTGAACTTATGCTAAGGGAGGTGTAGCTGGAATGAGTACTTCAATTCAAAGCGATACTCAGAATTCACCAAATCCCAAAAATGTCCTATTACTTGGGGCCAGCCTTGATCCTTCCAGGTATTCTTATATGTGCCTCAGTGACCTGGCAATGCAGAAAATTCCTGTAATTGCAGTTGGCTTAAAAGAAGGGAATGTATCAGGAATTCAGATTGTAAAGTCTGTTCCTGATGGACAAGCAATCCACACGGTTACACTTTATCTTGGTGCCAGGAACCAGGAACCCTATTTTGAGTACATCCTGAATCTCAAGCCAGTCAGAGTGATTTTTAATCCCGGAACAGAAAATCCCGGTTTTGAAAAAAAGCTGGAAGAAGCAGGTATTGAAGTACTAGCCGCCTGTTCAATCATGATGTTACATGCTGGAATTTTCTTCTAGAAAAGAGATAACTAACAATGGATTAGCCCTTTGAAAGTGGAAATTTCAGGACCAATTAAGGAAATTGTACTTCAATGACTCAATCTTCATTATAATACACAAGAATTTCACCCATAGTCCGTTTATATAGCATGCTTGCTATTTTTAATTAATTTAGCAAGCTCTATCGCATGCCTGAATAAAAATCCTGAACCTGAATTATCATATGCATTTTAGGAATCTCATCCTCTTATTTGTTTTACTGCTGATGTTGAATCCAGTGAAAAGTCTGGCCCAGATTTTTTATGTGGAGACAAGCATAGATACCAGTTTATTCTGCCCCGGCACATCCCAGGCAATGCCAATTCAGGTGAAAAATATGGTAGGGGTGGATTCCTTCAACCTGGTACTCAATTTTAATCCGGCTGTCCTCAGTTATGAATCTTATTATCTCCTTCATCAGGATCTTACCGGCGGGAGTTTTCAGGTTACTGAACTAAATGGCAAGGTTTCGATAAATTGGCACAGGCCGACTGAAACAAGTTTATTTCAGGATACTATGGTAATGCTTGTTTTTAAAGGAATCACAGGATCTACTTCATTAATTTGGGATACCATTACACCGGGAAATTGCATCTACCATAGTATTGGCGATTCATTAATCTCTGATATTTACCATAATGGTTTAGCCTTTGTAAACCCTCCTATTCAACTGGCAATCCAGGAAATTGATCCAACCTGTATCGGGAAATGTGATGCCAACTACCTGGCACAAGCCACAGGCGGAACACCTCCTTACCTGTATCTTTGGAATAATCAACCCGGAAGATTTGATTCTATCCAGACTAATCTATGTGATGGGCCTAATAGTTTAAGGATTATTGATAGCAAAGGATGTGAACTTGACAGCCTTTATTCGATTGAGGGCTTGCCTGGTCCGAAGGTTGATTTGAAAATTGAATGCGAAGGAGATACTACAACGGTCCTGTTCAGGGAAAATCCAATTCTCACCTTTAGTTTTGAAGAAATAAGCCCTACTCATGTCATCGAACCACCATTATGGGAATTTGGTGATGGGGATACAGCCCGTTCCTTCAATCCTACCCACCTTTACGATCTGGCCAATTCAAACCTGGATGGTTTCTATCAGCTTAAACTGCACATCACTAATCAGAATGGATGTGATACACTGATTATTCAACGCATTCCAATCAAAGATCAAAAATTGAAGATATCCAACCTGATTGTTCCCAATGGTTCACCGGAAAACAGGGTATTCACAATATTTGATGAAAGCGGGAATCCCCTGGATCATGAGTATATGCGTTTCGAGGTCTATATCTTTGACCGCTGGGGGCGCCGTTTATTCTCCACTTCTGACTACAAAAATGACTGGTCACCGGCAGGAGCTCCGGATGGGGTTTACTTCTATGTTGTAAAGACAATAGGCTATTTCAATACAGATAAACATAAAGGATCCGTCACAATAATGGGCGGTAATTAAACTGTACTGCAATAAAAGTCGTAGAGATTATTTCCGGAATGTCATTTTCTGAACATCCAGTTGATCAATAGAGAGTAGTTCATTCTCGAGTCGCAGGCATTCGTCCTGGCTTCCAACCAGTTCAAGAATAATTAATCCTGTATTTACAGCATAAATGTCTTCCAGGCTATGAAGACCCAGCCTGGTCCTGATCGAACAACCATATTTGGTTAAAATAGGTTGGATGAGGGCTGCATCTTTCACCCGATCGTTCACATAAACCCCAAGGATTCGGACTTCTTTCATGGCGAGGATGTTAGTATTTGAATGACATTACCTGAATTTCAATTCCTTCAATTTTCCTGAGTTCGGTTTCAAACTCTTCCCACTCAACTAATGGTCCTGTTAAATGTAAAAGTATGATCCCAACTCTACTGCATACATTATCATTTACTTCATGAAAACCCAGTCTTGAGCGAATCAAAGGGGCATATTTGCTTAATAATCCCTGGGTTCTCCCCGCTTCCTTGATCCTGTCGGTGATCAATAATCCTAATACTCGGGTCTCATTCATATTCAATGTATTGGCAAGTTAATCAAAATAAGAAACATTGGTATGGCTAATCCTAAACGACAAAAGCCTAAAAATACAAATCTCTCTCCCCGGCTATGATCCGACTGATTCGATTTCTGATTTCAGGAACATTGGAACGTTCCTGGGCTTTTTCGAGGTCCAGAAGATTTTTTTCGATGACTTCATACCCTTTGATCCTGGTTTCCCGTGGGGCATAATCTTCAAGATATTCAGTCAGGGTAAGAATGGCATTGGGAGAACAATATCTTTTAATAAATCCTGGAACTGAGAATTCCATGAAATGCTCCCCGGTCCTGCCCAAACGATAACATGCCGTACAAAATGAAGGCAGGTAACCATCAACCAGCAGTTCATCAATAATTTCGTTCAATGACCTTGAATCATTCACATGGAACTGCTCTTTGTTCAGATCCTGCAATTCATTTAAACTATCTGAATAGCTACCTATCTCTAATTTCGTTCCACCATCTATCTGGGAAACACCAAAGCGCATCACTTCATGTCGCACTGCTGGATTTTCCCTGGCAGTAAGAATAAGTCCGGTATAAGGGACAGCCAATCTCAATATGGCTACCAACTTAGTAAAATCTTCATCTGAGACCCTGTACTTACCATCAAAATTAAGGGCTGATGCTTCCTGTATCCTTGGGAAGGAGATGGTATGAGGACCAACATTATAGCAGGCTTCAAGATGATTGGTATGCCTGATTAATCCCATCACTTCAAATCGCCAGTCATACAATCCAAACAGTGCTCCAATACCAACATCATCAATACCGGCTTCCTGGGCCCGGTCGAGGGAAGTAAGCCGATATTCAAAGTTTCTTTTCTGACCTCCTAAATGATAGGTTTTATAAATCTCCGGGTGATACGTTTCCTGGAAAATTTGATATGTGCCTATATCAGCATCTTTCACGATCCGGAATCCTTCAATATCAAGTGGTGCAGCATTGATATTAATTCTCCTGATTTCACCCTGGCCTTTCTTCACTCCATAAACAACCCTGGCTGTATGTGCAATAAATTCGGCATTATACTCCGGATGTTCACCATAAACCAGTATAAGTCTCTTCTGACCATTATCCTCAAGAGCTTCTACTTCCTTAACCAGGGCAGCATCATCAAGTGTCTGCCTGATGGCATCTTTATTTGACACTTTGAAGCCACAGTAACTGCAATTGTTTGTGCATTTATTTCCAATGTATAAGGGCGCAAAGAGTACAATCCTGTTTCCATAAACCAGTTCTTTTAATCTCCTTGCTCCTTCTTTAATTTCTTCGATCAAAGCAGGATCATCAGCATTAATCAGAATGGCAGTTTCACGAAGGGTGAGGCGTTCTTTGGCCAATGACCTGGCAATCACTTCCCTTACCTGTTCTGCAGTAGATGTAGTAGTTTGAAGGATTTCCCAAATCTCATCTGCATCAATGAATGGTTTCATTCGTTGATCGGGAATCCGGCAAATCTCAGGCTTAAATTTCATGTTAATCCGACTTAGTCACTATTATGAAACAAAATTAAATATATTTCATCGAATTAAAGCATTTCAATACCTAATCTTTGTGAATTTATTAACAGTGCCTAGAGTGAGCTAGAGTGCCTAGAGTGAGCTAGAGTGAGCTAGAGTGAACTAAAGTGAGCTAGGGGGGGAGCTAAAGTGCAGTTGAGTTTGCTAGTGTGAGGTTAGAAAAAATCTGATAACTCATTCTAAGCAATTCGCTACTTCAGAGAATTTCTAAATTTCTAAATTTCTAAATTTCTAAATTATCTATACTTCAATCACAAGCCCGTCATAAGCAAGGTGAACATTTGGAGGAAGCTTACTTTCTACGATTTCATGCCTGCCAAGAAAGTGACTGATATGTGTAAGATAGGCTCTTTCAGGATTAATTTTTTTTAGAATTTCAAGGGCTTCATTCAGGGAGAAATGTGAAACATGCCTTGAGTTTCGAAGCGCATTCAACACAACAACCTTTGAACCCATGACCTTTTCAAGCTCTTCGGGGGCAATATAGTTGGCATCAGTGATATAAGAGAAATCTCCTAAACGGTAACCATAAACTACCATCTCCTGGTGTAGAACCTGTATCGGTATAAACTCTAAACCTCCGGCCTTGAATGGTTCCAGGTCAATTGCATGCATGTTGAGTTGGGGTACACCAAAATACCTTCCAGGTGCAAAAATGTAAGGAAACTGCTCCTTAACAGCTGCAAGGGTTAGTGCTGAGCCATAAACATCAATCGATTTATTCAGAATATAATTATAGGCACGAATATCATCCAATCCGGCAATATGATCGCGATGGGCATGGGTAAACAACACTGCATCCAGGTTATCCACCTTGTGTCTAAGCATCTGAATTCTGAAGTCAGGGCCACAATCAATCACAATATTTGAATCGGCAATCGAAATAAGAGCAGAAGTCCGAAACCTCTTGTCTTTAACATCAAGACTTTGGCAAACCTCACAATTACAGGCAATTACAGGCACACCGGTTGAAGTTCCGGTTCCCAGGAATGTAATCTTCAGTTTTTGAGGTTTCTTCTGCATACTTTGATTAATAAATCATATCATCCACCATCGTTTGATCTTTTTTTAGCTGTACTTTGAGTTCTTCCAAAGAAGCAAAGGGTAACTCATCCCTGATTCGCTTTGAAAATGACACAATTGCATCCTGGTTTACTGGAATTGATTGATCGGTAAATGGATAAAATTCTATTTTCATCTCATCAGCGGAACGCTCATTCCCATATCTGCTATTTTTAATATTCAGTATGCCCTTACATGAATGACCCCGTACTTCAATTTTTACAGCATAAACACCATCAGGCGGAACCAGCTTACATTCTTCCTCAATCGCTATTTGAAAGGTTTGAATCTGCAGTTCTTTCAACTCCTGACTCCCAGGCAATAAATTCCCCATCAGAAAATAATGATGGTCGAGATAAGCATTAGCCCGTTGTATTTTGCCTTCCTGTAAAGCTTTCCTGATAAGTGTCGAACTAACGGTCTCATTATGAATATCCTGCTCAGGAATCTCTTCCACTTCAAAACCATAGTATTTCCCTAATTCATCAAGAAATTCAAAATTTCCTTCCCGGTTGAAACCGAACTGATGGTTAAAACCAATAACTATTTTCTTGGCGTTTAGCTTATTAACAAGGATATTCCTGATAAAATCGATAGAAGTAGTTTTAGAGAATTCAGCAGTAAAGGTCAAAATGACTAGATTTTGTAATCCTGCTTTCCGCAATAGCTCTACTTTCTCCCTTTGTGAATTGATCAGGTATAAATCCTTTCCTGCAGTTTCAGGATAGAGGACTTTCCTGGGATGCGGGTGGAATGTAATCAGGACACTTTCACCTTGTATCTCCCTTGCCAATCGGTTAATCCGACCAATGATAGCCTTATGTCCCACATGGACACCATCAAAAGAACCTGTAGTAACCACAGGATTTGGAATGGAAATGAGTTCGCCAAGATCATGAAAAACCTTCATTCTGTATTTTTTCTTAGATCATTTTACAGCAAGCTGTAAGCTGATTTACAACCAATTAAACCTTCTTTACAAAATAAGCCAGTTTTTCAAGCGAGGTGATCATATCATATTCCTCCAGGTAAACATTAGAAGGAACATTTAAGGGTCGTGGAGTGAAATTCAATATTCCTTTAATTCCTGCTGCCACCAGTTTATCAGCCACCTGGGTAGCTTCAGCGGCGGGAACAGTCAATACAGCAATGCTGATGTTCTCTTTTTGAATAATTTCAATAAGCCTGTCAAAGTGATAACACCAAACACCTGCATAAACCCTGTCGATTTTGTCAGGATTCTGATCAAAGCCTGCAACAATCGACAACTTGGTTCTTTTACCACTGAAATAGCCGATAATGGCTCTTCCCAGGTTTCCGATACCAATTACTGCCACCTTTTGCCCATCCTTACTATCAATGATTTTCCCTATAATTTCAATTAACTCCTTGACATCATAGCCTTGTCTGAGTGTGCCGGAATATCCGATAAGCATTATATCCCGCCTAACCTGGACTGATGTGATATGTAACATGGCTGCCAGTTCATGAGAAAAAATATGGTGTTTCCCATTTCCAAATGCAATTAAAAGAGTCCGCCTGTATTGGCTGAGACGTTCAACAGTTTTATCTGGTAATTTTTTCATTGGACGCTTTTTAGATTTGGTGAATCAATAGAATTACTTATTCTTCCACATTCGGAAGGTTAATGATAAAGGTACTTCCCTTATCAGGAGTGCTCTGTACTTCAACAGAGCCATGATACATATCTACAATTTTTTTCACAATCGACAAGCCAAGACCGCTTCCGGTTATATTTCGGGTATTTTGATTCTTGATTCTTACGAAATCATCAAATATCTTCATTTTATCATCTTCTGACATGCCAATTCCTGTATCCGATACAGTTATTCGAATCATGTCTTTCAACTTTTCAACAAATATATCTACCCTCCCTCCTACTTTATTATACTTAACACCATTGGAGATGAGATTATTCATAATGATTTCAATCTCTCCGGCATCAGCTTTCATAGTGATGGTTTCCTTATTATTCAGATAAATATCAACATCTTTCTGAATGGAATAAGGTCGGATCGTATCAATGGAAAGCTGTACGATTTTCCTGACATCAACTTCTTCCAATTTCTGAACAGGTTTGCCAGATTCAATTTTTGTTAGATCAAGCAAGTCCATAATCAGGCTGCGCATCCCTTTAATTCGTTCAATGGATCGGTCGATCATTTCATTGTAGGCCTCAATATTTTCACCCAACTGCCTATCCCTGATCATCTTGAGATATCCATCAACCGCATTTAACGGCGCTTTAAGCTCATGTGAAAGCACTGACAGAAATTGAAAACGTATCTGTTTCCCTGTACTATTCAGTGTTTGAGTCATCCTTTTAAGGAAGATCTGTTTTGTAATATTCTCAATGGAAGCCCGAATTTCCTGAGGAGTGAATGGCTTCGGAATAAAGTCAAATGCACCGTCCCTGGTTGCTTTTACAGCCAATTCCAGGGATGCATAAGATGTAATCATCACAACAACAATGTCATATTGCTTTTTCTTGACATACTCCAAGACTTCTACACCCTGAATATCCGGAAGTTTGTTGTCAAGCAATAGTATCTCAGGCTGTTCCTTGTCAATCAGCTCGATACCTTCAGTGCCTGTTCCTGCTTCCAATACCTGGAAATCAATTTGTTCATCCATAAAAGGATAATCAACCTTAAAACTCTGGAGAATCCTCCTTGTTCCATCCCGGATGCCTTGTTCATCATCAATAACAAGGATTTTATAAGTTGCCATATTATATTTTAAGAAGTTTCTTTATTTCACGCTGTAGTTGATCATTCCTGATTCCCTTATCAAGAAACAGGTCAGCATTAATCCACTTTTTGCTTTCTTCAGCCCTGATGTCAAAAGTCATTCCTGTTTCCGCTGTTACTGCTGTTGCAATAATAATGGGCACATCAGGATACTTTCTTTTGATCTTATAACTCAACACAAAACCACTGTCATCTGATTCCATCATCAAGTCAAGAATGCATAAATCAGGCTTAAATTCAAGGATGATTTTCTCTGCCTCTGCCTGGCTTTCTGCTGTTACCGTCTCAAAGCCCATCTGCTCTACTTTCAGCCGCATCTGGTAGAGATAATCCATGTCATCATCAACAATCAATATCCGCTTTTTCATTACAATTTTTTCTAGGTATTCGTTTCAAAGCCTCACAGGACCAAACCTGTTAAAGAGTTTATGCTAAATCAATCTTTTTCTGGGTATTGAAATTGTAAAAGTGGTGCCTGTTAATCCTGCCTTTTTATCAGAATTCGATTGCACATTAATTTCTCCTTTATGCATTTTCACAATACCATAAATGATAGGCAATCCTAATCCAGTTCCTTTTCCAATTCCTTTGGTTGTAAAGAAAGGAGTGAATAGTTTATCCATATTTTCCTTTTCAATTCCAGATCCATTATCAGATATGGTGAAGATGATATTTTCACTTGAATCACTTACTTTCAATAATATCTCCCCTCCTTCCGGCATGGCTTCAATTGCGTTTTTCAAAAGGTTGGTAAGTACCTGTGTCATCTGGTCAAGGTCAAGCATCGCCATTGGATCAGCTACATTATTTGCGAATGAAATAGTGATGCTTTGGGGTACTATCACTGAACTTATGCTCCTTTCTGCCAATGCGATTACATCTGTTTCACTGATGTTAACCTGGTTTTTGCGGGCAAAATTGAGCAATCCGCCTACAATTTTTCTGCAGCGATCTGCTTGCTCAACAATTAATTCCAGGTCTCTGATCATAGGGTTGTCTTCCGGCAGTTCCTCTTTCAGAATATTACTATACATAGTAATTACTCCTAAAGGATTATTCAACTCATGCGCAATACCTGCTGATAGTTGCCCCATCCCTGCCAGCTTCTCTGAATGTCGCAAAGCTTCCTGCACGGATGCCAGTTTCTCATTCGATGTATCCAGTTCCCTGATATAGTTGTGTAGTTTCTCTATGGAATAAGGCAAGCACATTTCTGTTTCAGCCAAACCATTAATTACTGCAATTGCATGTTCTTCACATGAATCATAACCACAGGCACCACAGTTAAGATAATCATCAGGGCCAAACTTGCCAATTCGGTAGAGTACTTCCTTTATTTGTTCGTTACTGGGACGGGGAATCCTCATATCCCTTTTTGTAAAGCTCCTGGAAAGATCAAGCTTTTCATATTCTTCAAGGTTGCGCATCCACTCTTCCTTATCCAGGTTGAGCATCCTTTGATTTGCATAACTGATGATCCTTGCTTTCTTGGCAAATCGTTGACTGCTGGCTGCAGTATTAGGATACGGCGACATTCCGGGACCTAAAATACAACCTTCACAACACAGGAGATGGAGATGGTGTCCATTCAGATTTCCATGCTCAAATTCCCGCAAAGCATCAAGGAAATTCATTCCACCACCTGCAACAATAACCTTTTCACTCAAAATATCTTCAGTCACTTCCATTGTATTCAATAATCCATGACTTAATGGGAAGATAGCCCCACGACCACCTAAAGGAGGATCAAATTCCAAAGGGCTCACCGATTTGGGTGTAATCCGTTTCTGCTGAAACATTTCTCTCAGTTCCCTGAAGGTGATGGCATTGTCAATTTCCTTTGATTCCGCCTTCTTAGCCAGACAGGGCCCTATAAACACAACTTTTGATTTTTCCCCATACACCTTTTTTACGACCCGTGACATTGCAACCATAGGCGAGACAACACTAGCCATAAAACCTGTAAGATCAGGATAATATCTCTCAATATATGAAACAATAGCCGGACAATCAGATGAAATGGCCTGTTTACCATGACTAAGTTGTTGTTTATATTTCCGGGCTACCAGGTCGGCACCAAATGAAACCTCCGTAACATGACTAAATCCAAGTGCTTTAATCATACCCACCAGGTTTCTGTAATCCTTGATATCAGCAAATTCAGCCGGAAAACTCGGTGCAACACATGCTATAACGACATTTCCTGAATTTATCAGATGGTTAACAGCATCAATCTCTTTTCTGAAAACCTTGGCTCCCTGACTGCAGACTTTTATGCAATTACCACAAGCTATGCAACGGTCGGCAATGATTTCAGCTTGTCCGCCTGTGATACGAATGGCTTTAGCAGGGCATTCCCTGACACATGTATAACAAACACGGCATTTTTCCTTAATGGTGAATACCAGTTTATTAAACTCTGCCTCCAGGTTGGTTCTATCAGACCCTATTGCTTCCATACCTTATAATTGATTATGCTGAATCATCATTACCTATTGTTGATTAGTATTTTACCATAAAAATGATCAAAGCATAACCTCTCTGTGCTGATAAGATGTATGCAGCAGGTTCATACTTGTTTCACTTAATGGTTTACCTAGCAGATGGTCATATAGAGCTATCAGGGAAGGATTTCTGTGAGCAAACCTTATAGCTTCTTTATCATCTATGTCAAATACAGCTTTTGCCCTGGCTTTCAGGTTATTAAACTCAGGATGTATGGGCTGTCCCCCTCCACCAACACATCCCCCCGGACATGCCATGACTTCAATATAATGAATATCGGACCTGCCATTTTCAATCTCAGTAAGCAACTCATTTACATTCCCGATGCCATTAACAACAGCAAATCCAAGGTTAAACTCCCCTATTTTTATTTTGAACTCTTTTCTGCCTCTTGATGACCGAAGTTCCTGAATTTTTGGCTGAGCTATCTCTTTTCCTGTAATCATAAAATGAAGGGTGCGTATCAGCGATTCTGTAAGACCACCGCTAACAGCAAGCAACTTGCCTGCAGAACTCCTGGAACGATATGGCAAGTCAACCATTTCAGGTTCAACTTGTTGTATGTCTATACCATTCAACCTGATCAACCGGGCAAGTTCCCTGGTTGTTAAAATAGTGTCTACATCTGTGATTCCTTTATGGGTCATCTGCTCCCTTTGAGCTTCAAATTTCTTAGCTACACAAGGCATTGCAGAGACTGAATAAATGGAATCATCTGTCAGACCCAGATCAGCTGCAAAATGACTGGTAATGAGAGCCCCCATCATTTGTTGCGGGGATTTACAACTGGAAATCTTATTAAGTATTGATGGCCTGGCCTGTTCGGCATATTTGATCCATGCCGGACAACAACTGGAGAACATCGGCAACAATTTCTTTTCGTTCAGCCGTTCGAGTAATTCTGCCGCTTGCTCAACAACTAAAAGATCTGCTGCAAAGGTAGTATCGAACACATAATCGAAGCCTAGTTTGCGCAGTGCTGCATACATCAGGCTCTCCATATCTTTTCCTGCTCTAAGTCCAAACTCCTCAGCCAGTGTGACTGATAAAGAAGGGGAGCACTGAATTATTGTTTTTATATCAGGGTTATGAAGTGCATCCTGCAATTCACCCGGATGTTGCTTTTCAGTGAGAGCGCCGGTAGGACAAACAATTATACATTGACCGCAATTTATGCAACTGGAAAGGTTCATTCCTTTGTTGAATGCTGGTCCTACCTGCATTTTATTACCCCTGCCGATGAAATCCAATGCAGTGATATGCTGAATTTCTTCACAAATACGGATGCATCGGCCACAAAGAATACATTTTGCCGGATCACGAAGTAAACTGGCACTGGAGGGGTCAGTCTTGTATTTATTCCGGGAGCCATGGAACCTTCTCTCCCTAACGTTCAGATCTTCTGCAAACCTTTGTAATTCGCAATTCCCATTTCTTTCACAATAGAGACAATCATCAGGATGATTGCTCAGCAGTAACTCAATATTTGTTTTTCTTGCTTTGACTACCCTGGGGGAATGAGTCTTAATTTTCATCCACTCTTCCACAGGATGAGAACATGCCGGTAACAAAGATTGTCTTCCTTCCACTTCAACAACACACATCCTGCAAGCCCCATTGGGAGGCAAATTTTCAAGATGGCATAGCGTGGGAACTTTAATACCATTCCGCTCAAGAGCAGAAAGTATGGTATCACCATTCCGTGCTTTTATTGTTTTACCGTTTACTTCTATATCGAAAAACATAACTTCTTAGTTTAGAACTCTTTAATGATTCAATGAGGTCTTGAATGAACTCATTTGACCATAACAGCAACAAACTTGCAAACATCGAAACATAACCCACATCCGATACACTTATCTTCCACGATAAAGTGCGGCTGACGGGGTTGTCCGACAATAGCATTGGTTGGACATTTTCGCAGGCAGGCTACGCAACCTGTACATTTATCCACATCAATGTAGAATACTCTCAATTCTTTACATACTCCAGCCCTGCATTTCCTATCGAAAATATGTTCTTCAAATTCATCTCTGAACCATGTAAGTGCGCTGATCAGGGGGTTAGGGGCTGTTTGTCCGAGCCCGCATAATGAAGTATCCCTGATAACTTCAGCAAGACCTTCAAGTTGCATAATTCCTTTGAACCTTTCCAGTGTTTCATGGCCGGTTTCATTTTGAGGCCGTCGTGTAATGCTTTCCAGTACTTCATGAATGCGGCGGGTACCTTCCCTGCAAGGGATACATTTTCCGCAGCTTTCCTTATTGAGGAAATTCATGAAAAATTTTGCCATATCCACCATACAGGTGTTCTCATCCATAACAACCATCCCACCTGATCCCATAATGGCACCTGCATCCCATAGAGATTCATAATCAACCTGAAGATCAAGTTTATGAGGAGGTATACAACTTCCGGAAGGCCCACCGATCTGCACCGCTTTCAGTTCTTTTCCATCCTGAATTCCACCGGCAATCCGATAAATAATATCCCGGATTGATGTGCCCATCGGGACTTCTACCAATCCTGTTATCACCGTCTTTCCTGATAGTGCAAATACCTTGGTGCCTTTACTGTTCGTTGTACCTATTTCATTAAATCGTTGAGGGCCATGCTTAAGAATAAAGGGGACATTGGCAAGAGTCTCAACATTATTCACAACTGTCGGTTTACGAAATAACCCTTCGATAGCAGGATAGGGCGGTTTCGATTCGGGCATGCCTCTTTTTCCCTCGATACTTTTGATAAGTGCTGTCTCTTCCCCACATACAAAGGCACCGGGTCCTTTTACCAGGATCATTTGAAGGTCAACTCCACTGCCAAGCACATTGTATCCCTGCAGTCCATAATCTTTCATCTGGTCAATAGCCTTCCGCAACCTCGACCATGCAAGGTGGTACTCAGCCATTACATAAATATAGGCTTTGGTTGCACCAATAGCATAGGCTGCAATCGCTATCCCTTCCAATAACAAATGAGGATCTCCTTCAATAAGGACCGATCCATAAATGCACCAGGATCACTCTCGGCAGCATTACAGATGAGGTATTTCTGATCACTCACCTGGTTATTGGCAATCATCCACTTCTTCCCGGTATTATAGCCTCCACCTCCCCTGCCGCGCAATCCGGATTCATCAACAAATTCACATATTTTATCAGAAGTATAGTTACGAATACATTTCAGGTAGGTCTGATACCCACCCCTTGCAATATATTCATTTATGGAACCCGGATCAATGATCCCACAATTCCTGATCACTATGCGATGTTGCAATGCAAAGAATGGGAGTCTTTCCAGACTACTTACTCCCTCCCAGGCATTATGAAGATCGTTTTTATATTGCCCGATTACCTGGTCATAAGGGATTTCGCCATTGAAAACATCATCAAGCAATGACTCAACCATAGGTGACTGAATATTCCTGAATGATACCCTGGCTTTGCCAGGTAATTGGATATCCACAATAGGTTCATAGGAACATAATCCTATACAGCCTACCTCAATAACACTTACCTGAAGCTTATTCTCTAAAATATACTTCGTGATTGCTTTGAGCGTTTCACCAGCCCCGGCCACTATTCCACAGGTACCGGATCCGATATATATTATAGGCTTAGATACTCTTTCATTACATAGAGTAGCCAATCGCTCTGAAACCCTTCGATCCATCATGAGCGATTTTCCAGGAAGCACCTCTTCTAATAAAAATTCCTTATCATCCATTGGAATACATCTTAAGCCTTTTTCCGGTATTGCTCAATCAGGGAAGCGATCGCTGATACCGAAACTGCATTAATAAAATCACCATTTATATTGATTACAGGGCCATTACTGCAAGCACCCATACATCCAATGGCTTCCAGGCTGAAATATCCATCCCGACTGGTTTGACCTTCCTTTATTTTCAAAATCTTTTCAACTTCACGCAGCACATTAAATGATCCATTCATATGACAGGCAGTCCCCCTGCATACACGGATGTGATAACGTCCCTGTAAGGAAAAACGGAACTGGTCAAAAAAAGTAGCAATTCCATAAATTTTACTGGAAGGTAAGTTCAAATGCTGACCTACCTTAAGAATGGCTTCTTCATTTAAAAATCCGAACGAGTCCTGAATATCCTGTAATAGAGGTAAGAGAGATTCAGCCCCTCCCTTTTTATACCTGTTAACCAATTCATCTAGTGGTACTGGCATAGCATTATTAGTCATCAGAATAGATTGAAGTACAAAAATAAAGTTTAGATTTCAATAAACAGTAAATATTTGTGAAAAAAATAACAATGTTATCCGGATAACAATAAAAGGGAAATAGGAACTTTATTACTTTTGTTTTACTTTCGCTGTAGACGAAGATTAACTTAAGAAAGTAAGCTGAAATTTATCCTCTATGGAAAATCCAAAGAAAGAAATTGTTATTTGCCTGGGCAGCTCATGCTTTGCCAGGGGGAATAAACAGTTGGTGAAATTTATCAGCGACTACCTTCGCGATCGAAATTTACTGAATGATGTAAAATTTCATGGAGAAAGGTGTTTCGGTCATTGTTCAAAAGGGCCGGCACTCAAAATTGAGCATGAAATACATGAAAAAATTGATGAAGAGAAAATCCTTGGTTTACTGGATGATTTCTTTCTCTCTATCATTCAGCAGGACAATTACAGATGATTGTTATTTCCTGCAACGATTTCCTGGATACCCGCCTGGAACTGACAGTTCCAACATTTAAGAACCGGGAATCCTGTTGAAACAATTCAAAAACGCCTCATGAAAACACCACTGGTTTATATTGAAGACGATAAGTGCAAAGCATGTTATGCATGCATTCGTACCTGTCCTGTCAAAGCCATCGAACTAAGGAATAATGATGATTTTCCACATATTGTTCCGGAAAGATGCATCGGATGTGGAAGTTGTCTTACAGTTTGCCATCCCGGTGCTATTTCATATTATGACTCCAGGGAAGAAACACGTGCTCTTCTGAAATCGTCACATAAGGTTGCAGCTGTTGTTGGACCAAGTATTTCCGGCGAATTCGACGATATCACTGATTACCGGAAATTTGTCAGGATGATCCTTGAAACAGGTTTCGATTATGTGCATGAATCTTCCTTCGGTGTTGACCTCGTTGCAAAGGAATACCGGGAGTTGATCTCCAATTTTCTTGGAAAGTACTATATACTTTCCAACTGTCCGCCAATGGTTTCACTCATTGAGAAATACTATCCTCAGCTTATTGACAATCTTGCTCCTATTGTAACACCTATGATTGCAAGTGCCAAAGTGATGCATCAACTATATGGCCCTGATATCAAGGTAGTTTATATAGGTCCTTGTATTGCCGCCAAAGAAGAAGCTGACCGATTCAAAGAAGAAGTCCGGGTAGATTCAGTGCTTACCTTCACTGAACTACGGCAGCTTTTCGAAGAATATGGAATTAAGGAAAGCACCATCGAATATTCAGAATTCAACGAACCAATTGGGTATAAAGGTTCTTTATTCCCGGTCAGTAATGGAATCATTCAGGCCAGCGGTCTGAGCGAGGATATCCTCAATGGAAGCATTGTCACTATTGATGGACAGGATGAAGTGATGAGTGCTGTGAAACAATTTGATGAAAGTATTGATTTTATTAAGAAAAACTTTAATGTCTTTTTCTGCCAGGGATGTATCATGGGACCAGGTACGACTCCCGGTGGAAAAAAGTTCAAGAGGCATACCCTGGTGACTGAATATGCCAACAAACGATTAACCAGCTTCAATAAAAAGAAGTGGGATCTTGAAATGGAGAAATTTGGAAACCTCGACCTTCACAGGGGATTTAAAGCCAATGACCAGCGACTTCCAATACCTTCCGAAGATAAGGTTGATGAAATCCTGAAAATCATTGAAAAACATGAAGATGGAGAGAACCTGGGATGCAAGGCATGCGGGTATGAATCCTGCCGGGACTTTGCTTCGGCAGTTGCCAATGGAATTGCCAGGACCGATATGTGTATTATGCACTCCCTGAAAAGTAAACAAGAGTACATCAGGACATTAAAAGTCACCAATGATAAACTAGCCCGAACTCAGCAAGCGCTTCAGGAATCTGAAAAGCGTGCTTTGAATGAAAAACAGCTTGCCCAGGATGCACTGGAAACTACTCAAACCATGCTTAAAAAGCTTCCTACTGCAGTTGTAATCGTTGATGAAAACCTAAAAATCATTGGATCTAATGAGAGTTTTGTAACAATTTTGGGTGAAGATGCTGTTGAAATCAATGAAATTATCCCCGGACTCATAGGTGCTGATCTTAAAACTCTCCTGCCTTTTCAGTTCTATAAGCTATTCACCTATGTTATCACCAGTGCCGATGATGTGCATGGCAGAGATGTGCATATTGATGATAAATTGTTGAATGTTACGATCTTCAGTATTAAAAAGAATAAAATCGTCGGAGGGGTAATCAGGGACATGTACATGCCTGAAGTGAGAAAGGAAGAAGTGATTAGCCGGGTAACTGATGTAATAGATCAAAATCTCGAACTGGTGCAGCAAATCGCTTTTCTCTTAGGTGAAGGTGCCTCCAAAACAGAAAAGATGCTGAATTCAATCATTGAATCGCATCGGTCAGGCGACACAGATAAAAAAACCGGGGTATAGCAGGCCTAAATAACTCGATGATAATCAATGAGCCTATGTCGGATAAGCAGTTTTATGTTGAAGTGAATGTGGTTCAGAAAAATCACGACCAGGAGAGAATCTGTGGTGATAAGTTCCTGTCGCGCCGAATCCATGAAGAAAACAGGATCATTGTTGTTTTATCTGATGGGATGGGACATGGTGTAAAAGCAAGCATGCTGTCGACACTTACTGCAACCATGGCTTTGAATTTTGCTGAAGAGCACAAGGAGGTGAATAAGATTGCCGAATTGATTATGAACACCCTTCCTGTATGCAGCGAGCGCCAAATGAGTTATTCGACCTTTACTATTGTAGATATAGAAATTGATGGAGTCACTACCATACTGGAATACGATAATCCTAAAGCAGCCATTATCCGGGACAATAAATTATTTGACCCGGGATGGCAGCATATAACGTTAACCTCCGAAAAAAACTCAGGCAAGGAACTCAGGACTTGCACATTTGATCACAAAAAGGAAGACCGGATCGTCTTTTGTTCCGATGGGGTTCCACAATCAGGGATGGGGAGCAATAAATTCCCTTTCGGATGGGGTTCCGAGAACTTCGAAAACTATATCCTCGAGCTTGTGAGTCATGAGTCAACAATTTCGGCACAACAACTAGCCGGGAAAGTGGTAAACATTGCCAATCTGAATGATAATTACCACCCAAAGGATGATACCAGCTGTGTCGTTATCTATTTCAGGGATCCGAGGAAGTTATTGATTTGTACCGGTCCACCTTATGAAGAAGTAAATGATGTAATCCTTTCTGAAGCTGTAAAAAGCTTTGAAGGAAAAAAAATCCTCTGCGGAGCAACAACAGGAGACATTATATCAAGAGAACTTAATCTGCCTATCATCGACAGCTTTGAATTCGATGATCCTGACCTGCCACCTGTTTCATTCATGGAAGGCATCGACCTTATCACGGAAGGCATTCTCACCCTGGGAAAGGTAGCACAGATACTTAAAGATTATTCCCAAAAATACAAACTCAATAAAGGGCCTGCTGACCAGATCGTCAGGCTGCTTCTTGAAAGTGATGAAATTCATTTCATTATAGGAACCAGAATCAATATTGCTCACCAGGACCCCAGTCTGCCCGTAGAACTTGAAATCAGAAGAACGGTAGTTAAAAGAATTGCCAGACTTCTGGAGGAAAAATTCCTCAAAGAGGTGAAGACCCGGTTTATATGAAAGAATGGCTTTACTATTTGCAATCGTGATTGATTTCTTTCTACTTTTACCTTTGTAACCCATTATCAGTTGATAACCTTATTCAGTTAAAGGTAACTGATTGATTAGTAATTAGAAGGAATTTAAAGTGCAGAAAATAGAACTAACCATCCTTGGATTATCCTATAGTCAAACGCAGACTAATTCCTATGCGTTGATTCTCGGAGAGGTCAATGGAAAAAGAAGGTTGCCCATAGTGATTGGCCATTTTGAAGCCCAGGCGATAGCACTCGAACTTGAGAAGATGAAGCCTTCTCGTCCCTTGACACATGATCTGTTTAAAAGCTTTGCCGACACTTTTGGAATTAATATTGAAGAAGTGATTATCAATAAATTCCAGGAAGGCATCTTTTATGCTTTATTAATATGTAATGATGGAATTAAGGTTCATCCGATCGACTCCAGGACTTCTGATGGTATCGCTTTAGCCATCCGTTTTGGTTGTCCCATCTATACCTATGAACATATTATGGCACAGGCTGGAATCACCTATGAAGATGATAATTCTGAATCCAGCAGTATTCAAGCACAACCCGATGAAATTGGAAATGAGTTCAGTTCGGTGAGTCTGGAAGAACTCAATGAAGAATTACAGAAAGCTGTTGAGAATGAAGAATATGAAAGGGCATCACTGATCAGGGATGAGATCAGGAAAAGAAGCTGATTTCAAGTGGCCCCTGTAGACATTACAAAGACTTCAATAATATATACCAGAATTTTTAACATTTTTTTATGAGTCTGAAGTTTCGTTTAACCATCATGAGTTTTCTCCAGTTCTTTGTTTGGGGGGCATGGCTCATCACTATTGGCACTTACTGTTTCAATGCAAAAGGTTGGACAGGCGAACAATTTGGAGCCATTTTTTCCACGCTTGCCATCGCATCTCTATTCATGCCAGCCCTTACCGGTATTATCGCCGACAGGTGGATGAATGCCGAAAAACTTTATGGAGCTCTTCATATTTTATATGGGATAGTGTTATTCTTTGTACCTCAGGTGAATGATCCTGATACGCTATATTATGTCATCCTGCTGGCGATGATCTTTTATATGCCTACCATTTCCCTGTCTAATTCCATCGCATATACGATATTGAAGAACAACAATTTTAATGTGGTAAAGGACTTTCCTCCCATCAGGGTATGGGGAACCATCGGGTTTATTGTTGCCATGTGGATCACCAATCTTTCGGGAAGTAAGGCTAATTCCAATCAATTTATTATAGCAGCTTTTGTAGCCATTGCTTTAGGGATTTATTCCTTCACCCTTCCCAAATGTCCGCCTCAGAAAGCCATTTCGAAAGATGCCCCTTTGTTGGAACAACTTGGGCTGAATGCCATCAAACTTTTTGCCAATTACAAAATGGCATTGTTTTTCATATTCTCCATGTTCCTGGGAGCAGCCTTGCAACTAACCAATATGTACGGTGATTCATTTCTGGATGATTTCAAAAGAATACCTGAATATGCTGACTCATTTGTAGTTAAGTATTCTACCATTATTATGTCGATATCCCAGATCTCTGAAACTGTATTTATTCTTACCATTCCATTTTTCCTCAGGCATTTCGGCATCAAGAAAGTTATGCTGTTTTCAATGATTGCATGGGTCCTGCGCTTTGGTTTATTTGCCTATGGTGATCCAGCTGGTGGTTTGTGGATGATCATTCTTTCCTGCATCATTTATGGAATGGCATTTGATTTTTTCAACATTTCAGGTTCATTATTTGTTGAAACACAGAGCAATCCATCCATTCGTGCCAGTGCGCAAGGACTCTTCATGATGATGACTAACGGGGTTGGTGCTTTCCTGGGAAGCAGAGTCAGTGGTGTTGTTATTGATAAATACTACAGATCTGCTGATGGACTCAACTGGCAGGGAATATGGCAATCATTCTCCATTTACGCACTGGTGATTGCAGTATTATTCTTCTTCCTTTTCAAACACAAACATGATCCAAAAGCGCTAACTACAATTAGTCATTAGAAAACCAAATCCTTTAAGTCTATTGATCCTCAGGATGAATGATTCATTGAAGCCATCCAGCTCAAGAACTGTTTATAACTTTGTAAAAGTTGAATTCTGAGCAAGAGGGAATTTTAGCATTTTTGAATAGGTATTTAATTACCGGATTTTCCGGTGAAGGTTTTCTATGTGAATCATTTACAATAGGCAGGAAAAGATGAAACAGTATCTCGATTTACTCAGACATGTGAAAGAGCATGGTACTTTTAAAGCAGATCGAACCGGGACAGGCACCAAAAGTGTTTTTGGTTACCAAATGCGATTTGACCTGTCAGAAGGATTTCCGGCAGTGACCACCAAGAAACTACATCTCAGATCCATTATTCATGAATTATTATGGTTCCTTCAAGGTGAGACTAATACTCAATACCTTCATGATCATAAGGTTACCATTTGGGATGAGTGGGCAGATGAAAACGGTGACCTGGGGCCTATATATGGCTATCAATGGAGAAATTGGCCCGATGGAGAAGGCAGAAATATTGACCAGATTACCCAGCTGATTGAAATGATCAGGAAGAATCCTGATTCCAGAAGGATGATGGTTAGTGCCTGGAATGTTGGTCAAATAGAGAAAATGGCCCTGCCTCCCTGCCATGTGCTATTCCAGTTTTACGATTTTGATGTTTGATGTCGGATGTTTGATGTGGGATGTAGGATTCCTTCTTAATTCTGAATTCGTTAATCTTCAATCGTTAATCAAATTCGCTCTTGAATTTAGATTGTCGAGGGGGGGGGGGGGGGGGGGGTGGCGGATGGCTAATGTGGGATGGTTAATGGCTGTAGTCTGCCGTATTTTCTCATTGAAAATTGTAACATTCCCTCTATCAGGTGGGTTTCAGCGCACAGCACTCAGAGCCAAAGGCTCCCCTTCGGGGCACTCAGCACTCAGCACCTGCCTATGGATGAAATTTGGGCTGGCGTGCGGTTGAGACCTGAGACATATCCAGAAGTAACTATATTTGCTAAATGCAAACCAAAGAAAATCCGGAGATGAAGCCTATCATATCGATCATAGTCGCAATAGCCAGCAATAATGCCATTGGCAAGGACAATCAATTATTATGGCATATACCGGAAGACCTGAAAAGGTTTAAAAAGCTCACCACCGGGCATACTATTGTGATGGGGAAGCGCACTTTTGAATCACTGCCTATTCGTCCTTTGCCCAATCGCAGGAGTGTGGTTATAACAGATATCCCTGGGGAACAAATTGAGGGATGTGTGATGGCCTATTCTATCGAAGATGCCATTAGCAAAATGGAGCCAGGTGCTGAAAATTTTATTATCGGAGGGGGATCTGTATACCGGCAATTCTTGCCTGTATCTGACAAACTTTATTTAACACTCGTGCAAAAGGATTTTGAAGCAGATACATTTTTCCCGGAAATTGATTTTGAAGAATGGAATATAAATTTCCAGGAAGAGGGGAAATTGGAAGAGCTTTCCTTCACCTATATGGATCTTGAAAGAAAAAGACAGGGTGGAAACCTAAAATAGCTTCCACCCTATCGACCTAACAACTAAAAACAAAACTTCTCTTCCTACTCATATATTAACCTTCTATTAATTAGAAGGAAATAAAGCTTTTACAAAATTACAGGCATTCACCTCAATCAGATTCACATCTTCAATATCAACAACTCCATCACCATCACTGTCGGATGGGAAATAACCCGTTGCAGAGGATATGGCCGCATTATCGCTAATAATGAGATCTGCACCGTCAATCAGGTTATCCTGGTCAATATCACCAGTAAAAAGAGCCCATTTCCCGTCACTTAGCATGATTTGATTTGAGCCATAAGCCTTTCCGGCAATATCAGTAAAGCTATAATCAACTATCCCGCCCGAGAATGATACCGGAACTGATGAAGTGACTGAAATACTGTTTCTGTGTTTTATAGTAATAAAATACTCGCTATTGAATTCAGAAGGAACTATAAGGGTTGCAGAACCATCTGTATGTAAATTAATGTTCTGACCTGTAAAAACAACATTGTTGTAATCAATGGATGAATGTAATTCTACATTTACACGATCCGCAATACCATTCCCAAAGGCACTTCCCGCCCCATCTGAAGCTTCTCTCATACTTTCTGAGCCAATGTAAAGCCCTTGCAGAAAAAGTTCAAGATTAAGAGTTTTACCGCATAATCCGGGCACATCCGCTATTACGGAACCGTTGGTATAATATGTTGCTTGCGGGAGGTCATTCAAAACTGCATAATTGGGTGGAGGTCCGGAATACTGGCAAGAGCTTCCATTGTCAATCCATGTCAGATTGGTAGATCCTCCATTGAATATAAAATCAAGGGAGGTCAGGATACTTCCCGATTGAATGCTAATCCCATTTCCTCCGGCAGGTGCTAAACCCTGGATCAAAAGATGACCTGGTGCTCCAACTGTGACATTTAGCCCGGGGTATGTTGATGAAACCGCCGCTCCCTGATAAGTAACTACAGCCGGGTCATACTGGAGTTCGAGTGCAACAGAGCCAATATAACTGAAATTATTGACAATCACAGGAACTGAAATGAGCGACCCCGGGCAGGCTATGACAGGAGGAATAATGGTTTGAGGGGCATTGGGGGAAAGGATTCCCACAGATCCATTAATGTAGAAATCATTGGTTGGCTGATCGAGTAAAACAATTGAATTGATATCACTATACTTACAAGAATTCCCGTTATCAAACCAGGACAAAGAAGTGGATCCAATTCCAACTTGTGAAAAAGAAATATTAAATAAGACCGCATCATCAGGCAGGGAAACATTGGAAGAATGATACCATCCCAGGCTTACCACCCCAGGCACACTTGTCACGTTGTAATTTAATGAGCCAGGTAATCCAGGCCCTTTCGTAACCAGGGTTGCAACAACAACTGATGGGTTATAAGTCAGCCGAAGGTTGCAACTTGCCACATTATTAAAGTCTGTAACAGTTACAGGCAATACAAACTGCTGATCGAATGTCAGCAAACTACCAGCTGTTGTATAAGGTGCAAATTGTGCGCTTGCTCCAATTTGAAATAAGCAAAAAAGGAACAAAATAAATATGGAATAATTTTTCATGATTTGAGTGTATTGAGTGAGGAGAGCTTGTTATTCCAATGTTGTACTTACTCCATGAGCCATGCTGATCCTAAACCTAATTTTTCAAAAGCAATACGGACACTGATTTGAATGAAGAGGGGAAAATACTCCTCCCCATTTCAAAACAGATAGACTTATTAAGAATCCTAAGTAGATTTCTTATGACTAATATTACGCATCTTCATGTAGCCATAAGCAATCCCTAAGGTTATCAATATACTTACACCTCCATTCAAAGGAGCATTACAAGTGCCATTTCCCGGATCATTATTATCTAATAAACCATGTTCAGCAGGTGGATGGGGAGGTGCCTGTGCCATTAAAGTGGTGAGCCCGGCAAACAGCAGAAAAATTACAATTACGAGGGAAATATTGACTATGCGTTTCATATTAGTAAGTATTTAAGTCAGAATTAAAAGATAACTACTTTTCCGGAAAACCCTGATCCAGCAGAGAAAGCCCTTACCACGTAAACACCTGGCTGGCCTTTCAGATTAATCAGTTCAGTAAATCCTGGTTTCAGTTCAGAAGTTCTGATCACTCTCCCACTCATATCTATGATACTTAGATTTAAGTTTTCATTTGATTCAGAAATGATTTTCAAAGTGTTTTCTGAAACAATCAGTTTCAAAAGTTCTGCGGTTATGGGTTCAGGAATTGAGATCACCCTTTTGAAGCTTAACCGGAATCTGTCTGCAGCATCAGAGGCTTCTGATGTGAAGTTGTATACTGGCTGATTCAGAAGATCGATTTCTTGATTGAGTTTCTTATCGGTTAAAAAGATTTTTAAGTCTGGTATAAGGTTCTGCAGATCAAGATGCAGACTAAACTGGGAAGCATTGTTTTTAATAAATCCAAGCTCAACAGTGCGATTGTCGCCCAGGTCAGGTAAGGTATTAGTACTCAGTACATCACTTCCCTGCATCGAATAGAACATCGGGGCATAACCTGGCAGATAGTGTGAGTCAAAACCAAGGTCAAATCCTTCAGTTGACTGCGATTTCATTTTAACTACACATTGCTGTGCAGTATTATTTTCTTCATCTTTAGCAATGATCAAGATTTTGCCTTCATTGGTTTTGTACCAGGGGGTGGCACTATGAATCCGTGAAGCTTCCGGAATTGTTAATGAACCTGTTGTGGCAGGATTAACCACTTGGACCATGAAACCATTCATTGCAGGAATAATATCATTGGATGCAATATCAACATAGGCTGCAGAGGGTTCATCCCAAATTTTAGCAGTACTTGCAACACTGGAAGATAATGCCCAGTTTCCATCATTCCATTTCAAAGCTGAAGAGAAAGGATTCCCCAGGAGGTTCCAGCCATGATTAGCTGTACTGGTATTATTGGTAAGATTAGTGACTGAAACATCATTCACATTTAATACACCTGAAAAATTCTTGGTGACCAATGCCTGATATGCAACAACATAGCCTTTTCCTATAGTGAAATCATTCCCAAAAGACGGGTTCCAGCCAGAAGTAGTTTGTGCATTAATCCAATTATTCCCATTTTCACCCCAACTATAGAAATCAACACCTGCATCAGGAATAGTATTAGAAACAAATTCGGGTTGGATTGCCTGAGCAGCAACAGGTGACGAAAGGAAATGCCATCCATGACAACAATCAGTCCAGGGCGAATTGATATACCTCTGAACGGTAGCATTTACAGCATCATTGGTGATTAATGATCCAGTTCCAGTTGCATCGCTTTTAACCAGGAGATTAGCAGTACCGGCATTATTAATCAAATCCGTGGTAACTGTTAATGATCCCAATGGATTAATGGTAAGACTTGCGCCTGAATTTAGGGTTATACCATTGACAATTACTGCAGTAGAAATTGCCGGATAGTTAGGTACGCTGTTATTGATGGTGACATTTGAAGTATTTGTTGGAACAATATTACAATTCCAGTTACCAGGTGTTTCCCAGGCAGTGCTGATGGTACCCGTCCAGATAGGAGGAGTAATGCCAATGGTTCCATCAAGATAAAATGAGCTTTGAGGGGAATCCAAAAGAACCGGTGTCCCATTTGGGCCGGCATATTCACAAGAAGTACCGTTATCATTGAAATTCAGGGTTCCGGTTCCACCAAGGTAATCAAAACATAAAGTGACTAATGTTGAATTATCCGGCAATGTAACACCTGGTCCTGTTTGAAGTCCACCAATAACCAATGTCCCCGGAATACTATAATCAACTTCAAGATCAGGCCATGCAGGGTTTGGAGTTGCAGGAGCCACATAAGTGAGTGACGAAGTGTTATAATTAATCGTGAGCGAGACTGCTCCAATGGTATTGAAGTTATCTACTTTCACTGGTATACAAACTTGATTACCAGGACAAGCTGTTGTTGCCGGGAAGTAGGTGGTTGGAGCAAAATTCTGGAAGGTCAATGAACCATTAAGATAGAAGGTTGAAGTGGGCACATCAGTTAGTACAAGTGAATTAATATCACTGTACTTGCAGCTGTTTCCATTATCAAACCAGCTAAGAGCTGTCGTCCCCGATGTAACCTTATTAAAAGATACATTGAAGATTACAGTGTTTGATGGAAGGGTAACATTAGATGTATGATACCACCCTAAAGCAATAATCCCAGGGGTAGCAACATTGAAATTCAGGTTACCTGGCAAAGATGCTCCTTTTGTAACAGAAATGGCTGTGGCAATTGCGGGATCGTAATACAAGCGCAAATTACAGCTGGCTGCATTAATGAAATCATTTGCCGTAATCGGGACTATTGCCGAAGTACCAGTGCTCTCAATAACTCCGGCAATGGTAACAGGAGCATTCTGGGAACTGACTCTCTGAAAAGCAAACGAGATCAGAATCAATAGTAATAAAGTAGCTCTTTTCACGGGTTTGGGTTTTTGTATGTTAGACTTTGGTTTGTTTCAGTGAAGATTTCTATTTGAGATTGATTCACATTGCTATTCAATGATCCATCTCAATGGGTTACTAATTGAAAAATTTCGTGTTGTGAATTGTAGCATTAAAATATATTGACCAGGTGAAAACAGTCTTGAATTGATTTCAAACTGAAAATTTCCCGGCTCAACGGATTCTTTTTCTTTTATCAGATAGGATTGTCCCAGTGAGTTAACCAGCAAGCATCGGATATCGCCCTTTTCAGGGATGAACATGCTTAACATGGATTTATATTTTGAAGGATTAGGATAAAGCATAGCTCTTAACTGACCTATTCCAATTGTATTCTGTTTTGTTTGATCAGACCATGGTGAATCAATACCCATTGGGTCAATCACCGTGAGTACTGCATTCCCGTCTGTAAACTGCTCCGGCTCACATTCTCCTTGCAGATGGCACCTGAATGTAAGGCCATCCATTGCCGGCAGTGGATTGGTAATTACCAATTCATCTGAATTTACCCCTGAATAGAATTCGTCAGTTAAAATATTCACCCATTCAGAATTATAAACCTGCCATTGATAGCTCAGACCCAATCCGGATGCAACTACCTGAATATGAGCTAATCCTGCTCCTGCCATAACTGGCAAAGGAGACAAAGGTTGCTCAATAATAAAAGGTCCTGATCCTATGGTTATTGGGAAAGGAAGTGAGGATGGCCCATTAAAACAAGCATTTATTCCTGTTACACTAAGAAAACCGCTTTCAGCAGATTCATCAAAACTCAAAAAAATTGTGTTGGTATACTGTCCGGAGGTAATAACCGCACCTTCAGGCAGTACCCAGTTATACGACGCAGCATTTGGCACAGGCGCGACAGTATACATTACTTCATTCTCTCCGGTGCATACTGAATCAGAACCAGAGATGAGTCCCGGAGATGCAGGTGCAAATAGAATATTAATAAAAACTGATGAAGCTGAACCAGTCCCGCATATATTGTCACCATAAACAGCAACATTCCCGGCAATTGAAGTTGTAGAAAAATCGACTGTTATTGAATTTGTATTATTACCGGAAACAATGGTGGCACCGTCAGGAACCGTCCAGATGTAATTCTGTGCATTAATGATTGGCTGCACTGAGAAAGGAACATTCATTTGTCCCGCACAGACATAGTCCCCAGGTGGGCCGGATATTAATCCTGCATTAGCAGGGACAGTCAATCCTGTGATTTCACCATCCACATAGAAATCCTGCTGCGGACTGTCGGGCAGGGGTTGCCAGGTGGGCGGAGGACCTGCAAATTCGCAGGATGTACCATTGTCAACGAAAGAAAGCGTTGTACTTCCTCCGAGGTACATAAAACTTAGAGTTAAAAGTACTGTACTATCATCCAAACTTATCCCTTCGGAAGCAAATCCTCCAGCTACCAGGGTTCCCGGCACTGAACAATCCACATCAAGACCGGGATAACCGGAACTGTTGATAAATGATTGGTATACTAAAATATTGGAATCGTATTGTATAGTAAGAGATATTGCTCCGATGTCTGAAAACGAATTCACTTTCACCGGAATTTCAACTGTGCCATTAGAACTACATATTGTAATCGCCGGCAAATAGGTAACAGGTGCAAATCCAGTGCTATAAGATATTGAATTTAAATCACTTATCTGCTCTTTTGAGCCCTGGCATACACCTGACAATACACCCGATGCCTTACAGCAGGAAACTCCGGCCTGACTGACCGGAGGATCCCCTGCAAGACATTTTACTGTAGTCGTCAGGAATACTAACCAAAAACAAAAGAGGTACTTGTGCATGTGGTTTATTGAATTAATCAATGAGAACGGGAGGAATTTCTCCCGTTCTCATATCCTTGGCTTAATGGCTCCGAACTATTTTAATTGTACGGGTCATTGTAGCACCGGTGTTCGTAATCAATCTTAAAGTGGCTGTATAAACTCCCGGTACAATGGCATCTGTATCTAATTCATAGGTATGATTACCTTTCAATTTGGATTCATTCACCAAAGTTGTAATATGACTTCCCAGGAGGTTATTGATTTCAAGGATTACCTTACCATCAGAAGGAATGGTATAGGTGAAAGTGGTTAACTTCTTGAATGGGTTAGGATTGTTGACCAAAGTGAGATCCAGATTTTCATGAATTCCACCTGTACCTAAAGCTGATCCGCCAATTTCAGCCATTTTCAGAATGGCTCCATTGATGGTCTTATAGTCGTAATCTGCCAACTCATTCAGTGGATCTCCACTGAGTTCGAAACGGAAGGATTCGTCCTTACTGATGGAACCAATTGCTTTGACTGTCAAGGTCAGAAGGGTCTGATCCATACCAAGGTCGACAGCATTCATGGAGTACCAGCCGATTCTCACTTCATCGCCATCCACATTGTATTCAACCGCATCATTCGGGTTATTACCGAAATGAACACCGGTGATTTCCAATTTATCAGACGGGAAGTTCATGATCAGGGAAACTGCACCTACTTCCATATCTATTCCTGCATTTATCGGAAGTTCGAAGGTCTCACCTGTTTCTACTACCTTCTTCTGATCGTAGGTAAGAGTGAGCGACTGACTGCTTGATTTTGCGGAAGGAGTGAAACTGTAGTTGAAGTCGCCGGTAACCATACCGTAGAAATTCTTACTTAAGTTAGAATTTCCCACCGTAATCGCCGGTAAATCAATCTGGGTCAATGGAGAAGGTAGAGGTAAAATATTATCATTGATTGTTTCTCCAACATGCCAGAAAGTCCATTTACCACGGTTAGACCAACCCCGATGCACCTGAAGTGGTGAAATACTTCAGAATACGTGAGGCATCAGCAGCATCCAGCGAGTTATCCATTGCACCATCACCAGTATAGAAACGAACTTTTTCAATCGAATAAGCATTTCCAAATACTCCCCAATAATTTACCTGGGCAGCATCTGTTGAATTGAGAGCCCCAGCTGTTGGTTTTGTTGTAGTGGCAACAACATCATAGGTACCACTGCAAACATTACTGAAGCTGTATTGGCCAGAAGCATTTGTAGTTACTGGTCCATAAACCGGTACACCACCCTGCCAAAGTTCAACATTGATATTTGAGAGTACAGGATATGATGCGTCCGGATTATAGTAAGTGAAGTTCCCGCTAACAGTGAGGCCATTTACTGTAACTGTCTGAAGACAAGTAGCAGTATTACCGCTACCATCTGTAACTGTCCAGGTAACTGTTGTGGTACCTAACGGATAAGTTGTTGATGGGTGGTCATTTGTTACACTGAAAATGCTGCAGTTGTCTCCTACGGTTGGGGTACCAATATCAATGCTGGAAGCGCTACAACCGGAGTTAGTGTTAACGACAATACTTGCCGGGCAAGTGATCGTCGGATTTTGTGAATCAATAACAACTACATCATAACTGCAGGTTGCTGTATTACCACTTCCATCGGTGATAGTCCAAACCACATTGGTTGTACCCAAGGCAAACACTGCGTTCTGTAATGTCGAAGTGCCTGTTTTAGTGTTCACAACTGATGCAATGGAACAATTGTCTCCTGTTGATATTGGATCAAGTATTGTTCCCAGTACTGTGTAGGTGCATACTCCTGCATCTGCTGCGTAATTCGCAGCTGGTGTGGCACAACTGATGGTAGGATTCTGTGAATCCACAACTACCACATTATAATTGCAGGTTGCAGTATTACCACTTCCATCAGTAATGGTCCATACCACATTGGTTGTACCCAGGGCAAACTCTGCGCCTTGTAGGGTCGAGGTGCCTGTCTTATTATTCACAACTGAAGCAATTGAACAATTGTCATTTACTAGTTGTGGATCAAGCGCAGTTCCTGGCACTGAGTAAGTGCACACACCTGCGTCAGCTGCATAATTCGTTGCTGGTGTAGCACAGGTGATCGTCGGATTTTGTGTATCTACCACAACTACATTGTAACTGCATGTTGCTGTATTGCCACTTCCATCGGTAATGGTCCAAACCACATTCGTTGTACCTAAGCTAAACACTGCTCCCTGTAAGGTAGAGGTGCCTGTCTTGTCATTCACAACCGAAAGTATCGAACAATTATCACCAGTTGACAGTGGATCAAGAGCTGTTCCAGTTACTAAGTAAGTGCATATGCCTGCATCAGCTGCATAATTAGTAGCTGGTGTGGCACAGGTGATCGTCGGATTTTGTGTATCTACCACAACAACATTGTAACTGCATGTTGCTGTATTGCCACTTCCATCGGTAATGGTCCAAACCACATTCGTTGTACCTAAGTTAAACACTGCTCCTGTAAGGTAGAGGTGCCTGTCTTGTCATTCACAACCGATAGTATCGAACAATTATCACCAGTTGACAGTGGATCAAGAGCTGTTCCTGGTACTGTGTAAGTGCATGCACCTGCATCAGCTGCATAATTCGTTGCAGGTGTGGCACAGGTGATCGTCGGATTTTGTGTATCTACCACAACTACATTATAACTGCATGTTGCTGTATTGCCACTTCCATCGGTAATGGTCCAAACCACATTCGTTGTACCTAAGCTAAACATTGCTCCTGTAAGGTAGAGGTGCCTGTCTTGTCATTCACAACCGAAAGTATCGAACAATTATCACCAGTTGACAGTGGATCAAGAGCTGTGCCAGTTACTAAGTAAGTGCAGATGCCGGCATCAGCTGAATAATTAGTAGCTGGTGTGGTACAGGTGATCGTCGGATTTTGTGTAGCTACCACAACTACATTGTAACTGCATGTTGCTGTATTGCCACTTCCATCGGTAATGGTCCAAACCACATTCGTTGTACCTAAGCTAAACACTGCTCCCTGTAAAGTAGAGGTGCCTGTCTTGTCATTCACAACCGAAAGTATCGAACAATTATCACCAGTTGACAGTGGATCAAGAGCTGTTCCAGTTACTAAGTAAGTGCATATGCCTGCATCAGCTGCATAATTAGTAGCTGGTGTGGCACAAGTGATCGTCGGATTCTGTGAATCCACAACAACTACATCATAACTGCAGGTTGCAGTATTGCCACTTCCATCCGTGTTAGTCCAAATCACATTCGTTGTACCTAAGCTAAACACTGCTCCCTGTAAGGTAGAGGTGCCTGTCTTGTCATTCACAACCGAAAGTATCGAACAATTATCACCTGTTGAGGTCGGATCAAGGGCAGTTCCAGGTACTGTGTAAGTGCATACACCTGCATCAGCTGCATAATTCGTTGCTGGTGTGGCACATGCAATGGTCGGATTCTGTGTGTCATTAACTGTCACATTAAACCCGCAACTTCCTGTATGTCCACAGGCATCTATAGCTGTGATAGTAACTGCGGTTGTACCCACTGCAAATGCTGCCCCACTCGGTGGCACTGTAGTGTACAAAGGCTTACGCGTCAAACTGGTATTGTCGATCGCCAGCTTATCTGCAGCTACAAAAGTGAACCACATATAGCGGTTGCCACCTACAACTGATGCAATCAGATCAGTTGGAGCTGAGCGGGTTTCAGTAAACAGCAAGGAACCGCCGTTATCGTAGAGTTTACAGTCTACTGCCAGCACACCGCCATTGTTCCTGAAATTCCATTCGAGGGTATACCAACCTGAAGTGGTCACATCAAAATGATTTGCCAGGGATGATAAATCGCCTCTGCGAGCATAATTAGTGTTGTTGTCTGCTGCTATCACAATCTTACCTGGTTCACCTGCTGCATGGAAGATGAAATCACGCAGATGGCCACCTGACTGATTGCTTACCGCTGTAGATACATCCCAGCCATACGTACTGGCTGAAACTGCAGGATCAGAAAGATCAAAGTAAACATCTACTGAACTTACAAATCCGTTCCCGAATGCTGTTGAAGGAATATCATATCCTCCTAACCTGCTGAATACTCCTGTGTAATCGTCTGGTGCCGGAGGAAGAGTTGTTGAATTAATAACAGCATGTGCACACTCCAGTTTTGATGTTATGCCATCAGTACCGCTGTTTACTCGCGTTATCTCACTACTGTAGCGGTTCCAGTCTACTGATGGAGTAATACCATAGATTCCGCTAATCCATAAAGGATTTTCAAATCCCTGGTAAAAACCAAAATCAGTTGCATTGGTTGCAAAATTAACGACTGCTGAACAGTTGCCTGGATCATTACTGGTAGTTATGTCTGAAGGGCAAATTGCCAATGGATCATCAATATCCTGTACAGTTATGGTTTGAACACAGGTGGCAATATTCCCGGCTGCATCTGTTGCTTTCCAGGTACGCGATATTACACCTGTTGCATTACATAGATTAAGTGCATCGCGATTATCTGTATAGGTTATCGTTACACTTCCAGCACAATTGTCAGTGGCTGTGGCATATCCTGTTGCAAACGGATCCTTCTCATCATGTTGAGTGACTACTGCATTTGCAGGACAGGTGATGGCGGGTATTTCAGAATCTACAACAACTACAGTATAACTGCAGCTTGCAGTATTGCCACTTCCATCTTCAATAGTCCATGTTACTATAGTGCTGCCAAGTGGGAAGTTTGCTCCCTGCAAGGTATTACTGGAATTGAAATCATTGACTACTGAAGCAATTGTGCAATTGTCGCCTGTTGAGATAGGATCAAGGGCTGTTGCTGGCACTGTGTAATTACAGGCGCCTGCATCAGCTGCATAACTGAGTGCTGGTGCAGCACATACAATGGTTGGATTCTGCGTATCATTAACTGTAACATCAAACCCGCAACTTCCTGTATGTCCGCATGCATCTGTAACTGCAAAAGCAACTGCTGTAGTTCCTACATTAAATGCTGTTCCACTTGGTGGCACAGTAGTATACAAAGGCTTACGTGTCAAACTGGTATTATCGATTGCCAGTTTATCTGCTGCTACAAAGGTGAACCACATATAGCGATTGCCGCCAACAACTGAAGCAATCAGATCTGTAGGACCTGAGCGGGTTTCAGTAAACAGTAAAGTGCCGCCGTTATCGTAGAGTTTACAGTCTACAGCCAGAACACCGCCATTGTTCCTGAAATTCCATTCGAGGGTATACCAACCTGAAATGGTTACATCAAAATGATTTGCCAGGGATGATAAATCGCCTCTGCGAGCAAATGAAGTACCATTATCCGCGGCTATCACAATCTTACCTGGTTCGCCTGCTGCGTGGAAGATGAAATCACGCAAATGGCCACCTGACTGATTGTTTACCGCTGTGGATACATCCCAGCCATAAGTGCTGGCTGCTACAGCAGGATCAGAAAGATCAAAGTAAACATCTACTGAACTTACAAATCCGTTCCCGAATGCTGTTGAAGGCATGTCATATCCTCCCAACCTGCTGAATACTCCTGTGTAATCGTCTGGTGCCGGAGGCACAGTTGTTGAATTAATAACAGCATGTGCAACACCTGATTTTGATGCTATTCCATCAGTACCGCTGTTTACTCGCGCTATCTCACTACTGTAGCGGTTCCAGTCTACTGATGGAGTAATACCATAGATTCCGCTAATCCATAAGGGATTTTCAAATCCCTGGTAAAACCAAAATCAGTTGCATTGGTTGCAAAATTAACGACTGCTGAACAGTTGCCTGGATCATTACTGGTAGTTATGTCTGAAGGGCAAATTGCCAATGGATCATCAATATCCTGTACAGTTATGGTTTGAACACAGGTGGCAATATTCCCGGCTGCATCTGTTGCTTTCCAGGTACGCGATATTACACCTGTTGCATTGCATAGATTAAGTGCATCACGATTATCTGTATAGGTTATCGTTACACTTCCAGCACAATTATCAGTGGCTGTGGCATATCCTGTTGCAAACGGATCCTTCTCATCATGTTGAGTGACTACTGCATTTGCAGGACAGGTGATGGCGGGTATTTCAGAATCTACAACAACTACATTATAACTGCAGCTTGCAGTATTGCCACTTCCATCTTCAATAGTCCAAGTTACCATAGTGATGCCCAGTGGGAAGTTTGCTCCCTGCAAGGAATAACTGGAATTATAATCATTGATTACTGAAGCTATTGTGCAATTGTCACCTGTTGAAGTAGGATCAAGCGCTGTTCCTGGCACTGTGTAGGTGCAAACACCTGTATTAGCTGCATAATTCGCTGCTGGTGTGGCACAAATGATCGTCGGATTCTGTGAATCTACTACTACTACATTATAACTGCAGGTTGCAGTATTACCACTTCCATCAGTTATAGTCCAAACAACATTCGTTGTACCCAAGGGCAAACACTGCGTTCTGTAAGGACGATGTGCCATTCTTATTATTCACAACCGATGCGATGGAACAATTGTCCCAGTTTGAAGCCGGATCAAGCGCTGTTCCTGGCACTATATAGGTGCATTGACCGGCATCTGCTGCATAACTTGTTGCAGGTGTAGCACATGAAATTGTTGGGTTTTGTGTATCCGTTACTGTTACATCAAATTCACACGTATTTAATTTTCCACAAGCATCAGTTGCCGTAACGGTTACTGCATTGGTTCCAACTGCGAATGCGGTTCCACTTGGAGGTACAGCCGTAAATAAAGGTTTACGTGTAAGTGCAGTATTATCAATGGCCAGTTTGTCGGTTGAAACAAAGGTGAACCACATGTACCTGTTACCACCCACCACTGTTGAAATCAAATCTGCAGGATTTGACCGGGTTTCTGTGAAGAGTAATGCTCCAATACTATTGAATAATTTACAATCAACAGCCAATACTCCGCCATTGTTCCTGAAATTCCATTCAAGGGTATACCATCCTGTGGCTGTCACATCATAATGATTAGCCAGGGTTGATAAATCGCCTCTGCGAGCAAATGTACTGCCGTTATCCGCAGCTATCACAATCTTACCCGGTTCACCTGCTGCATGGAAGATGAAATCACGCACATGGCCTCCAGCCTGATTACTTACAGCAGTTGTAACATCCCAACCATACGTACTTGCAGCAACTGATGGATCACTCAAATCAAAGTAAACATCAACAGAACTTAAAAAGCCATTTCCAAATGATCCCGAAATACCATTATGACCTCCCAATCTGCTAAATACACCAGAATAGTTATGAGTTAGCGGAAGTGATGTAGAATTTATTACTGCATGAGCTGATCCAGATTTGGATGCAATGCCATCGGTTCCAGTGCTTACTCTGAAGATTTGGCTATTATACTAATTCCAATCAACAGATGGAGATCGTGATAAGTACCACCAACCACGATGGATTTTCAAATCCCTGGTAAAGTCCAAAATCAGTAGCAGTTGCTACATAATTAACCACTGCCGAACAATTTCCTAAATCATTTGTAGTGGTAATATCTGAAGGACAAATCGCAATTGGATTGTCAACATCCTGTACTGTAATAGTTTGCACACAAGTGGCAATATTGCCTGCTGCATCTGTTGCTTTCCAGGTACGCAATATTACACCTGTTGCATTGCATAGATTCAAACCATTGCGGTTGTCATCATAGGTGATGGTTACACTTCCAGCACAATTGTCAGTGGCTGTGGCATATCCTGTTGCGAAGGGATCCTTCTCATCATGTTGATTGACTACTGCATTTGCAGGACAGGTAATTGTTGGAAGCGTTGACTCCGGTATAACCGATCCATTGATGTAATAGGTTGATGCAGGATCATCACAGAACTTAACATAATCCGGAGGGCCTGAACCATATTCACAATTCACATCATAGATATCATTCCAGGCCAATACTGAAGTACCACCAAGATAATTAAACTTCAGTGTAAGGAGTGTTCCCGATCCCATGTTAGATGGTGGAGTAGGATATCCACCAATAATGATGACACCAGACGCACCAGATTCATCATAGTCAACTGTTAAAGGAAGACCGGAATTATTGATAAAGACATTTGAATATGTCAAAACGCTCTTATTATAATTCAGGGTGAGTGAAATGGCCCCCACATTATTGAAATCACTAACCGTTACTGGTACCTCAATTTGAGAACCAGGGCATCCAACTATATTAGAAGGAATTGTTGTAATCGGACCAATATAAACTTTAGCCTGTCCTGAACCAACATTAACACATCCTGTTGCATCCGTTACACTTGTAATAGTATAGGTTTTATTGGATGATGGTGATACTACAAAAGTTGAAGGTGATGAGGCAGCTGTCACCTCGTGAGTGGTTGTACCTCCATCATCACTCCAGTTGTAGGTCCATGGACCTGTGCCTGTTAATGCTACACTGAGGGTAGCTGAACCAGCGAAACAGATGGATGTAGTTCCGCTAATGGTTGCCGTAGGTTTAGGCATTACAATTACAGTCCTGATAACGGGAACAGCATCATTACCACATGGATCTTCCACATTGTAGGTAACAGTGTAGTTTCCTGGAACAGCTGTATTTACATTGCTAACAGGAATAATACTTGCAGTAATAATGCCGGCACAATTGTCAGAAGCAGTAGCTCCGTCATCTGTATAGGTTGCACCCTGACAAATGGAAACGGTTGCTAAGCCATTCAGTGATATTACAGGAATCGTTTGATCCTTACCTGAATGACTATATGTCTGATTAGCAAGGGTATTCCCACAATTGTCTTTTACTGAATATGAGTAAGTGACAGTCCAGTTACAATCGGTACCGAAAGTTGTTACACCCTGGTATTCTGCTGTTACAGTTCCTCCACAATTATCAGTATAGCCTATAAGAGCATTGTAGCTGACCATGCAGGTACTGCAGCAAGTGCGCCAGAATAACATGTGTTATAGGATATTGGGTCTGTATATGGAGCAGATGTTAACGTTGGAGCTGTAACATCCGGAGTTACCGTAAACGTTGCAGTGCATGTCATTACTCCGCAATCGCTGGTATAGGTCCAGG